>CAZVZT010000005.1:19816-25253 GCA_964631515.1 uncultured Nitrospinaceae bacterium | reverse complement strand
GAACTTTCGGCGGAAAAGTATTTTTTGAGATTCCTCGCTTGCAGCAGAACCGGATCTGATGTTTTTACTGAGGAGGCCATTATTGATGCAACCAGCAACTCACAGTATGTCCGGGAGTGGCTTCTTTGAGAACTGGTTTTTCGGTTCGGCACTGTGCTTCTGCTGAAGGGCAGCGCGGATGAAACGGGCACCCTGGCGGGGTTTGTGAAAGTGAGGGGACGGTTCCAGAAATTTCACTCAATCGATGAATCTTTTCCTGACTGTGTTCCAGTGTGGGCACCGAATTCATGAGTCCAGTCGTGTACGGGTGAAGTGGTTTTCGAAAAAGTCCTTGAACGGGCCCCGATTCGACGATTTCTCCCGCATACATGACCAATACACGCTGGGCGATTTCGGCGACGACACCCAGATCGTGAGTGATAAGCAGGATCGACATAAGGGTTTCTTCCTTTAACTGTGCGAGGAGGTCTAGGATTTGCGCCTGAACGAGAACGTCGAGAGCCGTGGTAGGTTCGTCGGCAATGAGCACTCGGGGTGAGCAGGACACGGCCATGGCGATCATCGCCCGTTGGCGCATACCGCCGCTCAGTTGATGCGGGTACTGATCAAGCTTTTGCTGTGGCGAGGGGATATCCACCTGCCTCAGGAGTTCAATTGTTTTTTTTCTCGCGGCAGTGCGGGTAATTGCTGTGTGACGCAAGAGTGTTTCGATAATCTGTTCGCCCACGGTGAGAACTGGGTTGAGGCAGGTCATCGGATCTTGGAAGATCATCGCGATGTCGCGTCCGCGTCGCTCTCGGAGTTCTTTCGCCGGAAGCTTGAGAAGGTCGTCTTTCCCGAAAAGGATTTTCCCGTCCAGGATTTTACCTGGAGGCTGAGGTATCAACCGTAGGATGGACAGAGCGCTGACGGTTTTACCGCACCCTGATTCACCGACGAGTGCTAACGTTTCCCCCTGGTTGAGGTGATAACTGATCCCTCGGACAGCAACCTGTTCTTCTCCGTTGGAAGAAAAAGCGATTTTTAGATTTTGGACCCGCAGTTCGGAGGTTGGCATATTCTTCTTGGGTAATTCGTTATTGGATCGCTCGATGGAATTATAATGCATGAGATGAAAAGCGAATAATTTCTTTTGATTAGCTAGCGGTTTCGTGAAAATTTTTTAGATAGACTGGGGCTAAAGGAAATGAAATTTTACGCTTTGGTTTAGAAGGTCTTATGTGAGAGTATACCCCGGTTTAAAACGAGTAGGCTGAGCTGAGTGAATGTGCTGTCCTCCGCATCGGATCTCATTTGTAAGTAGCACCGTTTTCAGGTGGGTATGAAAATTATCAGTTGGAATGTCAATGGTATGCGTGCTGCCTTGAGAAAAGGTTTTATGGACTGGTTCCACTCCGAAGCGCCGGACATGATGTGCCTTCAAGAGATCAAGGCGACGCCAAACGACCTTCCGGGTGAAATGGTCACACCTGAAGGATATCACTCTATATGGAACCCAGCCCAGCGCAGGGGCTACAGTGGTGTTGCTGTCCTCAGCAAAAAGAAACCCAAAAAATATCATTTGGGGATGGGAATCGAAAAATTCGACATGGAAGGCCGCATCATACGCGCCGAGTTCAAGGACTTCGATTTGCTTAATGTATACTTTCCTAATGGGACCAGCGGGCCGGACCGACTGAAGTTTAAAATGGATTTTTATGATGCCTTTCTTGATCACTGCGAATCGCTGCGCCAGAAAGGTAAGAAACTGGTGATCACAGGGGACGTGAACACTGCGCATAAACCTATTGATCTAAAAAATCCAAGAGCCAACGAGAAAAACTCCGGTTTTTTACCCGAGGAGCGGGCGTGGGTCGACAAGTTTATAGCTCATGGGTATGTTGATACCTTTCGCGAGTTTTGCCAGGAGCCTGATCAGTACACCTGGTGGAGTTACCGTTTCAACGTCCGAAAAAAAAATATCGGATGGCGCATCGACTATTTTTTTGTTACCGAAGATTTAATGGGAAAGGTGAAGGATTCATTTATCCAACCGGACGTGATGGGATCGGACCACTGTCCTGTTGGATTGAACCTGCAGGCTTCTTGAAATGATGAGGCTCATGTTCCCACCAAAAGAATCTTTCGGGTCCGGTGAGTATCTAATAGGTGCTTAAAAAATAAATTTACCTGTTATCCCTAGAGAAGCGAGGGATGGCTTTTTTGCGGAATTAAGTGACATTCAGAAAGGAAGATATGAGTTTTGAGGCAGGGAAGAGCAGTTCCGGGTTTACCCTGAACCGGCAGGAAACCATTTCCGAGTTAAAATCGGAGGCGTTGCTGTTTGAGCATGATAAGACGGGAGCCGAAGTGGTTGTTCTAGAGAACGACGATGACAACAAGGTCTTCAGTGTTACGTTTTGCACGCCCCCATCCAACGACCGGGGTGTAGCTCATATTCTGGAACATAGCGTCCTGTGTGGGTCACGCAAGTATCCTGTTAAGGAACCGTTTCTGGAGCTGCTGAAAGGCAGTTTGCAGACTTTCCTTAACGCTATGACATTCCCCGATAAAACTATGTACCCCGTGGCCAGTCGGAACAAAAAAGATTTTTTCAACCTGATGGATGTTTACCTTGATGCAGTGTTTTATCCGAATATTACTGAAGAAATTTTTATGCAGGAGGGATGGCACCATGAGCTTGAATCGCCAGAAAAAGAGATTGTCTACAAGGGAGTTGTGTTCAATGAAATGAAGGGTGTCTTTTCCAACCCTGAAAACTTGCTTGACCGTCACTTGGTGCGCTCCCTTTTTCCGAAAACAACATATGGATTTGAATCGGGGGGGGATCCTGATGCCATCCCGAAATTGACGTATGAAGAGTTCAAGGATTTCCACCGCAAGAATTATCATCCATCGAACAGTCGGATTTTTCTGTACGGGGATGGGGACACCAAGGAGTACCTTGCTTTTCTCAATGATGAATACCTGCTGAACTTTGAGTCTGAGAGGGTTGAATCGTCTGTTGATATCCAAAGACGTTTTCACCGACCCAAGCGCAAGGTCACTTACTATCCTGTATCAAGGGGAGAATCTCTTGACAAAAAGACGTTCGTTGCCGTGGGGTTTAAGTTGGATAAGGCGACCCGTCATGAGCACTGTCTTGCTTTCAGTATCCTCAGCAATCTATTGCTTGACACGTCTGCTTCTCCATTGCGCAAGGCGCTGATCGACTCAGGACTTGGGAGTGAGATCATTGGTGGTGGATTTGATGACAACCGTTTGGAAACAATGTTTGCTGTGGGAATGAAAGGGACAGAGGCAGAACACGAAGAAAAGATTTTCGACCTCATTTTTTCTACACTGAGGGATCTTGTCGAAAAAGGGATCGATGAAAATATGGTGGAGTCGGCAGTCAATAGTTTCGACTTTAAACTGCGCGAAGCCAATTTTGGAGGATTTCCAAAGGGCATTGTTTATAACATCCAGGCCCTGGCTTCCTGGTTGTACGGTTCCGATCCTTTCATACACCTGAAATACGACAAGCTTATGCGCAAGATCAAGCGAAAGGCGGGGCAGGGGTATTTCGAGTGCTTGATTAAGAAACATCTTCTGAACAACCGCCACCAGAGCATCATGCTAGCCGTTCCCAAGGTAGATCTTGCGAAAAAACAGGACGCTAAAGTTAGGAAACGACTGAAGGCACTGAAGGCTTCCCTGCCAGTTGAGGAAATTGAGCAGTTGGTTGAGCGGACCCAAATGTTAAGGAGTCTGCAGATCACCCCGGATCCTCCAGAAAACCTGGACAAACTTCCTAGCTTGGGACTCGAGGATATCAAGCGAGAGAGTGAACGATTTCCTCTAGAAGTGAAACAGGAGACGGCCCCCAAAATCCTGTACCACGATTTGTTCACCAATAAAATCGCTTATGTGCAGGTCGGGTTTGATGCGGCAGGGGTGCCGCTTGACAAACTTCAGTACCTTCCCCTCTTGGGCCGGATGGTGCTGGGCATGGGAACTCGAAAACACAGTTATGTTGAAATTTCACAAATGCTGGGTATCCATACCGGCGGTGTGCGTCCCTGGAACTTCACTTCCGCTACGGTATCGGATCACCGCCAGATCCTTTCCTATTTGTTCTTTAGCGGCAAGGCGCTCGTGGAAAAGGTTGACGACCTGTTCGATATTTTGGAGGAATTGATTGGCGAATACGAGTTCAATAACCCGACACGACTGGTTGAGATCATTCGAAGTGCCAAGGCCGATATGGAAGACTCTATCCTTTCTTCAGGAAATCATTATGTTCTTTCTCGGTTGCACTCGTATCAGTCTTCATTAGGTCGATACAATGAGCTTATTGAAGGGATTTCCTTCTATAAATTTTTAGAGAACCTGCTTGTTTGCGCGGAGAGGGACCCCGATCAAGTGGCGGAAAGCTTTCGAGAGGTGGCTCAAACAGTATTCACCTGCAAAAATACTCTTGCCAATGTGACGGTTTCCGAGAAGGACTACCCGAAAATAGAGAGAAGGATCAATGGGATGACGCGGGTTTTATCCGATCACCCACCACAGTCTGCTCCGCTTGACTTCCAGTCCGGTCCGGCGAACGAAGCGTTTTTAACGGCCAGCGCAGTTCAGTTTGTCGGCAAGGGAGCCAACCTGTATGAACTTGGGTTGGAATACAGCGGAAAGTTTGATGCGTTGAACTCGGTTCTACGTACATGTTATTTGTGGGACCGGGTGCGTGTTCAGGGAGGGGCCTATGGCAGTCAAAGCACCTTCGATTCGTTCAGTGGAAATTATGGCTTGGTATCCTATCGTGATCCCAACCTTAATGAAACACTTGACGTCTATGATCAGATAGCGGGTTACCTTGAAAATCTTGATCTTTCGGATAAGGAGTTGACTAAGATTCTGATCGGTTGTGTGGGGCACCTGGATCCGCCACTTACTCCCGATAGGAAAGGGACCGTGGCGATGGTTGAGCTTCTAACCGGAAGAACCCACGAGCTAAAACAGAAACGCCGCGACGAACTATTATCGACGAAGCGAGGAGACATTCAGTCTTACGCATCTTTATTCAGCAAAATTCGAGAATCTGGGAACGTGTGTGTATTAGGTAATGAAGAGAAGATAAAAAAATCTGGTAAGAGGTTTGATCACCTTGTCAAAGTATTCAGCTAATTTTCTTTTTGTTAGAAAACCCTCCCAAGCAAGGCATGGCCTTCGTTTTGTGGGAGATTCATCAGAATTCAACGATTGTTGCCCCATCGCCTCCCTCTGTCCGTGGTGCCGGGGAGAAATTTTTACACATCCCAGAGGTGCTTAGGTAATCCCTAACCAGACTTTTGATCGTTCCCATCCCGTGTCCATGAATGATCGTGGCGCGTCCGACACTATTGACAACCGCCTGACTGAGAAACGCTTCCATGGTGGTCAGCGCTTCGTCGGAACTCAT
>CAZVZT010000005.1:510-19716 GCA_964631515.1 uncultured Nitrospinaceae bacterium | reverse complement strand
CCAGTCGGCAAGATCCTTTCGGTGAGTCGACAGCGGTACGCGGCCCATCGACTCTAACTGACGTTCTATTTTGCGCAATTTATGAGTGTCGCGGGTTCCTTTCGCTTCTTTTATCATTTGGCGGACCTGATTTTTTGCTTCTCTCACGGCAGACTGAACACGGCTGGATTTTTCGGAATCGATTTTTTTTTCTTTTTCCCGCAGGCGCTCGGTAAGTAGTCGTTGTTCTCCGGCTAGTTGTTCGAGTTCCCGGTTTCCTGTTTCGAGAACCTCTTGCTTTCGTATCAGGTCAAGACGCTGGTGGGTCAGGTCTTTTAATGCAGCATCTGCGCGGGTGTCCTGCGACCGATAAATTTCTCGTGCGCGTTCAATGATCCCGCGGTGGAGTCCGAGCCGCTCGGCGGTATCGAGAGCAGCGCTGTGCCCGGGCACACCAAAAATCAGGCGGTAGGTGGGTGCTAGAGATTTCGAATCGAACTCGGTGCATGCATTGAGGAATCCGTTACGCGTCTGGGCTAGAAGTTTTAAGGCTAGGTAATGGGTCGATACCAGGGTTGTCACGCCTTTCTCGTTCAACTCGGTAAGAATTGCCTCGGCGAGCGACGCTCCTTCCTGCGGATCGGTTGCAATTCCTAGTTCGTCGAGTAGAATCAGCGAACCCGAAACGGCGTGGTCGGTGATATGAATGATTTTTTCCAGGTGTGCCGAGAACGTGGATAGGTTGAGTTCGATGTTTTGATCGTCGCCAATATCGGCATACACTTCGGGAAAGAAAGGAATTTGCGACCCTTTTCCAACGGGTAAGAATAATCCGGCACGTGCCATCAGCGCCATGAGTCCTACGGTTTTCAGGGTCACTGTTTTACCTCCAGTGTTCGGACCCGAAATAATGATCACGCGAGTGGAGGCGTTCCATGCGATATCGTTAGGTACGACATCGCGGCCATTGAGGATCAGTTCAGGGTTGCGTGCTTTTTCGAGGCGCACCTCGCCGTCTGCTTCGAGTGAGCACATCCTTGCTTCCATCGTTCGCGCCAACTTTGCGCGCGCGTGAACGAGATCAAGTTCGACGAGAACCTCCAGGTTGGAAGCCAAGACGTCGCTGTGTTCAACCATCTGTCCAGCCAGCGATTGCAGGATTTTTACCTTTTCATGGTCCACCTTGAGTTTGTCAATCTTCAACTGGTTGTTGAGGGGCACGATGGAGGAAGGTTCCATATATAGAGTCTGGCCGCTTCCCGAACTATCGTGGACAATACCGTCTATCTGCGAACGCCGGTCCACCTTGATGGGGATGACCAACCGCCCCTCCCTCTCCGTATGGTAATTGTCCTGAACCGCGTCTTTATAATCTGAGTTCGATAGTAGTTTGCCGATCTTTGCCTCTAGTTTTTGTTTTGCGGCCCATACGTCACGGATGGCTTGCTTGAGTTCCGGCGAGGCATTTTCCTTAATCTCTCCCTCGTCGTCGATGCATCGGCCTAGCTCCTTTAGGAAAGAGGGTAAGGGGTCGAGTCGACCGCCTAGAATTTTAAGGAGCGGCGAGTCAGCCAGTTTGCCCAGTACCCGATGAACATCGCGGACAACACGCAAAAGCTTCAATACGTCTAGGCACTGCTCCGGCTCAAGAATTTTTTGTTCGCGAGCTTCGCTGAGTGTCGGTTCGACATCATTGAAAGGATTGATGGGAAAAGGATTGCCCGAGATGAGAACCTCTACCATTTCCGCTGTCGTATTGAGCGTAGTATTTGCGGACTCCAAATCATCAGCTGGAACCAGCAAACTGCATAGGTTCGATGTGGCAGGGGAACACGTATATCCGGCGAGAGCTCTTTGTACGAGCGGCCAGCCCAGCAGAATGCGGGACTTTTCGAGAAGATGGGTTCGATCAGGTTGTTTTCTGCTAGTGGTCATGGCCGGACGGCGAAATCTACAGCCTTTTGCGCCGAGACCTTAATAGTTGCATCGAATAACAGGTCCGGGTCACGAAACTTTTTGAATCCGCTAAGCAGAACACCCAGGTCTTTTTCAACTTTCCTGTGAAAGGCAACAAATTTTTCACCGGGAACCAACAGTTTTCCTTCGTCCCGGATAGGTTGGAAGGTGACGACCACCGGTTGATCAAAATCGGTCCGGTCGGAGGACAAGTGCATTTCAAATTCTATCAAGTTTTTACCCATGACCTCGAATCGGTTGTTTCCTTTGTCGGCGGCAAATAGGGTGGCAATCTTGCCATCATGGACATTGAGGGGTTCCATCTCGGGCCCGGGTATCTGTAACGCAGCAAGTTTTAGTCCGCGGGTTACTCCTACCCAGAAAATACGTTCCAAGTGGTTCGCCTCACGAGTCATGCGGACCACCTTAGGAGATGGGTTCCTTCTTTGTTTCTTCAGCCACTCAGCCAGAGCCGGAACCTCTGATTCCGGAAGAAAATGGCCTCCGTGGGCCGTCCCTTGTTCTTGATGCTCGCGGTAGACCACTGGTGACTTCATGTCAGTCAAAATCTTGTAGACCCGACGCGTAAGTTCGATAGGAAAAATAGGATCGAACGCTCCCTGAATGAGGTAGGCAGGCGTATTTCTTAAGTTGACCAGAAAATGCATGTAGCGCTCAGTGATGCTACCGGCGATGGGAACGATGCCAGCAAACCGGTCTGGATGAAACATGCCTATAAGATACGCACCGATTGCTCCGTTGGAGAGCCCGGCCAAAAAAACTCGGTTGGGATTGATTGGATAGGTAGCGCGTGTTTCATTGACCAGTTTGAGAACCAATTCTTCAGCATTTTTGGACCACCACGCCCCCATGGGGTAGGAGGGGCAGAGGATGACAAACTCTTTTCCCAACCGCTCCACCCAAGCCCGTATCGTATTGGCGCCGCTTCCCCCCATGCCGTGCATGACAACGATCATCGGCGTATCAGGTGAAACTGATGCGGGAACGTGGAGCGCATAGGAATAAGTTTTCCCACCCATTTTGAATTTACGGTTCGGTTGGAGCCCGGTAGGTTGTGTGCTTTTTTTTGGAAGCGTTGTCCGTAGAATGGACTTGACCGTCGAAGAAGATGCCTCGTTAGATTTTAGACGTTCCAGAACCTGTTTCTCAACGGATGGATCATCAGTCGAAAGAAAAAGAGTGATATCGGCCGCGATATCATAAGACGCCGTAGATGAGTCCGGCCCCTCCGCTGTGACGCAGGCAAGGGTGGTGGACAGAACTAGAAATAGACAGCCGATTCTTCTCATGACTTTACCTTAAATGAAATCACATTTATTGTAAAGTTGCCTCGGTTGGGAATAGCCTGACCGTTTTCTTCCTGTTAAATTATAAGCTTGTGGTTATTTCCGGCAGACTTTTGTGGTATCGAAAATTATGCAGGGCCATGGCTTAGAAAGACCTCGAACCTTGATTAGCGCAAACTTTTTTTTGTTTAAGTTGGTGGGGTGGAGCCCTTTTAGAGAAAGGAGCTTTGATCGAAGACAAAGCTCTATGACCTTTTCGGATTGCAAAGCTTTTAATTTTGTCTTAAATTACCCTAATCGCTATGAAAATGATCCAATGCTACATTCAACATGACCGACTCGAAGCGGTACGGGAAAAATTATTCGAGCTTGGAGTTCCGGGGTTGTCGATCATCGATGCTAAGGGAATTGGAAAACCGCTGAGCCAGTATCATTCGGCAGAGGATAAGGTTCCCCAATTTAAACCCCGCGTCGAACTTACAATTGTTTTGGAAGACGAGGCGGTTGATGAGGTGATCGAAACTCTGGTTCAGACTGCACGAACTGGAAACCTCGGCGACGGAAAGATCTTCGTCCTTCCAGTTGAGGAAGCGGTTCGCGTTCGTACCGGCGAGCGTGGTAAGCAGGCGCTCTATTGAAGCGTCGGCCTGAGTTCTTGTAACTAGAGAATAGGTCATCGATTTTCCTATCTTGCTTGTTTCGATTGTTAAGGCTTTCCCTTGATTGCCGAAAATCTTGCACAGGTGAAATACCGCATCAGCGAGGCGGTTAAAAGATCCGGGCGCGACCCTGAAAGCGTTCGACTGGTTGTAGTGACCAAGCAGGTTGAAGTCGGGTTGATCGCCGAAGCAAAAAAGGCCAGCGCAGTTGTGTTCGGTGAAAATAAGGTTCAGGAAGCCAGAGAGAAAATCGAATCTCTTGGACATAAGGGCTTCGAATGGCATTTCATAGGCCACCTGCAGAAAAATAAAGTCAAATATGTGTTTGGCCTGTTTGACCTGATTCATTCGGTGGACAGTGCAGCTTTGGCTGAAGCGATTCATGAGAAGGCTGTGGCGCGCGACGAGGTCATGCCGATTCTTCTGCAGGTCAATGTGTCTGGAGAAGCGTCGAAATTTGGGATTGACCCAGAGGCATTGCCTGAAACTATTCGTGCGGTAGCACCTCTAGAAGGTGTGCAGATTCGCGGGTTGATGACGATTCCGCCTTACGATCCAGATCCCGAGCGGTCGCGGGTCTATTATGTCCGGTTGCGCGAGTTGCGTGATGCCTGTTCTGGGATTGAGACACGAGTCGGTGTTTCGCTCGACGAATTATCGATGGGCATGTCCGGCGACTACGAGGTAGCCGTGGAAGAAGGGGCGACCCTGGTACGTGTGGGCACCGCAATTTTTGGGCCGCGTCTATCCGAGCGACAGGGCGTGGTGGGTTGATTTGTTTGAACGTTGCCTGTAAATATCGCGCGGGATGAAATTTTGTTGCGGATTTTTAAATCATTGGGAGATCACACATCAGTGTTGACTAATAAAAAACTGGGGTTTATTGGGGGCGGTAACATGGCGGAAGCCATGGTTAATGGCCTCATCACCGCCTCGTTCATCGAAGCGAAAAATATTCTTGTGTCCGATCCGATTTCGGAACGGTTGGAGTACATGCACTCTGAATACAAGGTCAAGACGACTTCTGATAACCGCGAACTGGTCCAGAAGAGCGATATTCTGGTTATTGCTGTAAAGCCGCAGTCAGTGAAAAAAATTCTGAAGAATTTTGCCGACCTTGTGGACGGAAAAAAACTCATTGTTTCCGTGGCGGCAGGCGTACCTATCAGACTTATCGAAGAGATCTTGGATGGCAAGAACAAGAAGAAGGTTCCCGTAGTTCGAACCATGCCTAATACGCCTGCGCTGGTGCAAGAAGGTGTGACCGCTATTTGTGGAAGTGAGCATGTGACCAAGACGGAGATGAAAATCGCCCACCGTATTTTTGAGGCAATCGGGCGAACTGTTGATGTTGAGGAAGGGCACATCGATGCAGTCACGGGTCTGAGCGGAAGTGGTCCTGCGTATATTTTTATGATCATCGAAGCGCTGTCTGATGCCGGGGTGAAAATGGGGCTTTCACGGGAGGTTGCCAATACCCTGACCGTGCAGACCGTATTGGGATCTGCCAAGCTTGCTCGGGAAAGCGGAAAACATACCGGTGAACTCAAGGACATGGTGACTTCCCCGGGAGGAACCACGATTTCTGGGCTGCACGCCCTTGAGGAGGGGGGATTGCGCACCACGCTGATGAATGCCGTAGAGAACGCCACTCGGCGGTCCATGGCGCTTGGGAAAACTTCTGCTAAAACCGACAGGAAAATGTCCGAAGACGGTGGAGAGTAGTACCACGTTGTAAAAGTTTATGTGCTGTATTTCTGAGTTACACCGGCGATATAGATTAAATTTTCCTGCAAAAGTCCTTTTGGACGGGACTGTCAGTCCTACTTCGCCTTGTACTTCTGCCACTCACCCCAGCCGGCGACTGCCAGCCCAAGCAGCTGAACCCATAACGGGTGCAGAACGTGCTCCGGTCGTGTGAAATAAAGGATGAACATCATCCCCACACCCACCATGGTGATGGTTATCCCGTTGTACACTTTCGCCATCCCCTTGGCGAATTTTTCCGGATCCTTTAACCCTTTTTTGACTTCAGGCTTGAGTTCGACTTCCCACATCCGTTGACGGTCCTTTCCCGTTTTTAAATTCGGCTTGGTTACAGGGGGCTAAAATTTCGTTTAAACTTCCAGAGCGATACCCTTCAATATCGACCGTAATATATGAAAACCCGATTTCACGTAGCCGGTGACTGATTTTCTCGGAGAGGCCATTTCGAAACAGGACCGGGATGTCTTCCCGTGGCAGTTCGATGCGGGCCGTGTCTCCATGGTGGCGCACGCGAACTTGTTGGAACCCCGCATCAAGAAGAAAATTTTCGGCTCGTTCGATCATGGAAAGTTTCTCCATGGTGATTGGCTGACCATAAGGCACGCGAGAGGAAAGGCAGGCTAGTGCGGGCTTTTCCCAGTTGGGGAGATTCATCTCGCGGGCCAGATCACGTACGTCCTGCTTGGTGAGTCCGGTGTCCGAGAGCGGGCTTAATATGCCTGCTTCGCGGGCGGCTGTTATCCCTGGGCGGTGGTCCCCTAAGTCATCCCGGTTGATTCCATTAAGGACGTAAGCAAGGTTGCGCTCGGCAGCGATTTGCGACAGCTTGCTGTAGAGTTCCGTCTTGCAGTAGTAGCAACGGTTTTCCGGGTTCCTCAGGTATTCGGGTAATGAAGTTTCCTCGGTTGGTATCACGAGGTGCTGTATGCCAAGGACGCGGGTCAACTGGTGGGCAACTTCCAGCTCACGTGCGGGAACGCTTTCCGATTCTGCCGTCACCGCAAGGACCCGGTTGCCCAGAACTTTATGGGCCACGGCTAAAACTACCGTGCTGTCCACCCCACCCGAAAAAGCTACCAAGACACTACCCAGTTTGGCGATTCTGGATTCCAAGGAAAGGCGTTTTTTATCCAACGACATCAGAGAAAATTTCTAAGGGAGTTGTCAACCTGACGCAGGGTAGCACAAGGCTGGAGTGAAAGAAAGAATCCGGGAGCAGAGGGTTTGCTCCCGGATTCCGGAGGAGGTATTGAAGGAATTACACGATCAATCCCTCATGGTGACTTATGATCATTGGGTGGAAATGGATAGTCAACCCGAACCGTTAAAGTTCTTATGCAGGTGATAAATTGTTTACGAATTTTTTAACCCAGTTTCCATGGGTTGTTAATTAAGTTTTTAAAAATGAGAACTTAAGATTAGGGTGGTCGAGGGGGGAAGTCCTCTTCTAACACAAGAACTGCACTCACAAAAGCAGGAGATAGCTGATGTGATTGAAAGTGAAAAAATTAGCCGCCAATGGCGTGCATGGCGCGGTGAGGGCGTTCGAAATCGTCGAGGTTGATTTTATGGCCAGGTTCCTTGTTCAGCACGGCTCCGCGAATGGTTTTAATGATGTCTTCATCAGACGCTCCGCCTCGAATCAGTTCCTTGAGGTCGGTTTCATGGGTCGAGAACAGGCAGGTGCGCAATTTCCCGTTAGCCGTTATGCGGATGCGGTTGCAGTGGTCGCAGAACGGATTGCTGACCGCAGTGATGATACCAACCCGACCTTTTCCATCGGCAAAATTGTATTCGCTGGCAGGGCCGATCTCTAAGGAATTTTCAACTGGGATCAGTTCATACTCCTTGCGGATGAAGTCCACAATCTCATGGCCGAAGAGCACCTTGTCGCGTTCCCACGTTTGATCTGAGTCCAGTGGCATGAACTCGATAAACCGGATTTCGAACCCGTCAGACCGACCCATTTCTACAAGCCGCATGATCTCCGTTTCCGAGAAGTTCCGTATGGCTACGGCGTTGATCTTGATGGATTTGAATCCGACGTCTGCCGCGACTTTAATTCCCTCTAACACTTCATTGAGACAGTCCTTTCGGTTGACGTGGTGGAATTTTTCAGGATCGAGTGCATCGAGGCTGATGTTGAGTCTTTGCAGCCCGGCTTCCTTCAGAGTCTCAGCTTGTTCTTTGAGGAAAAACGCGTTGGTGGTCATGGCGATGTCTTCAATGCCTTCCACCTTAGCCAGCATACGGATGAGAACCGATAGGTCCTTCCGCATGAGTGGTTCACCGCCGGTGAGCCTCAGCCGACAGATTCCCATTCCCGATGCGACCTGGGCAATGCGCGTGATTTCCTCGAAGGTGAGCAGTTTGTCGCGGCGCATGAATTCCACGTTGTCCGCGGGCATGCAATAGGTGCAGCGAAAATTACAGCGGTCGGTGACGGAAATACGCAGGTTTACGATGTTACGGGCCCTTCCGTCGACCAGTTTCGGCTGATTTTGTTCTTCCAAAGAAGCCACAGGGATTCACCTCAGGAGTACTTTAGCCGTTGGCCCGTCAGGGGCGGGAATGGCACAGACCCAAAACTGCGAAACAAACCTTTCCCCTATAAAATCCGTACCTTGATAGGGGTGATTATAGCCTTTTTGTTTGGATTATGCACATGAATAGTTTAAATTGCCCCCTGTCCCCTGTACTTCAATTTTCCAGCCTGTAAACGGAAAAATACCAAAAATAAATCCCTTGGGGTTGATTCTGCAAGGGCTTGGTCTTATTAAAATTTCAAGGACCCTTGAGAGTCAGGACGCATCTTATGAGTTGGTCAGTTGAGGATGCGGTCGTTTGAGTTTCATTGGGCGATAACCTATAATAAAACAAAGGTTTTTTGGATCTCTAATGTCTGTTGCGGAAGAAAAATTTTCGAAGAAATTTGACGAGGCATCGTCTCAGCCCAAGCACCGCGGTGCCTACGATCAGGATGATGCCCGCGGCAAGGGCATGACTCTGATGGAGGCCAAGTACAAGGACACCAAGGTATACTGGTTGGTTGACAGGGTGGAAGATCGTATCTATAGCGCCAAGTTTTTCGCTTATGGTGGGAAAGTTTCTGTGGCGATTGGCGAGACCCTGTGTTCCATGGTTAAAGGGCTTACGGTAGACGAAGCGTGTTCACTTCTGGGATCCGATGTGGAAGCACGGCTCCGCGACGATCCGGGGACCCCTGCGGTTCCGGAAGCGAAGCAGAAAATGTTTGCCAATGTTGAGGAACTTCTGAAAATAGTCCGGCGGGAATACCCGGTTGCAAAAGCAGTTGCCGAGGCAAGTGCTTCAGCTAATAAGGAAGATAAAAAAGCAACTTCCTTTTCTGAGTTGTCTATGAATGAGCAAGCTTGGTTGGGTCTGAACAAAAACGACCAGATTGCTCAGGTTAACTTGGTGCTCGACGAGAAGGTGCGCCCCGCCTTGATGGCTGATGGTGGGAATGTCCAAGTGCTTGACGTTGTCGATGGCGAGAAAGTCATGATCCAGTACCAGGGCGCCTGCGGAAATTGCGGGTCCTCTTTGGGAGCCACGCTTTCGTTTATGGAACAGGCTCTGCGTAAAGATATATACAATGAATTAATAGTCGTTCCTAACATGTAACCCCATCAGTACAGGGAATCTCACGTAATGGAAAACAAAGACAACCCCATATCCGGCGTTCTGGGTGATGAATATAAATACGGTTTCGTTACCGATATAGAATCCGATACCTTTGCTAAAGGGCTCAACGAGAATGTTGTGCGCGCCATCTCTAGAAAAAAAAATGAGCCTGAATTTATGCTTAGCTTTCGGCTCAAGGCATATAAGAAATGGCTGACGATGAAACAACCCACTTGGCCCAATGTGCAGTATCCGGCCATTGACTTTCAGAACATCTCTTATTTCTCCGCGCCCAAGCCTAAAAAAAAGCTAGAAAGCCTCGGCGAAGTGGACCCTGAGGTGTTACGTACTTTCGAGAAGCTGGGGATTCCTCTCGATGAGCAGAAACGGCTGGCCAACGTAGCGGTAGATGCAGTATTTGACAGCGTGAGCGTTGCAACTACACATAAAAAGAAACTGATGGAGGTCGGTATTATTTTTTGCCCGCTCTCCGAGGCAGTTCAGGATTACCCTGAGTTGATTGAGGAATATTTGGGGACGGTGGTTCCGGTAGGTGATAATTTTTACGCTGCGCTGAATAGCGCCGTATTTACTGATGGGTCGTTTGTGTACATTCCACCCGATACCATCTCACCGATGGAGTTATCCACATATTTCCGCATCAATACCGAGGAGACGGGACAGTTCGAGCGCACGTTGATTATTTGCGCGGAAAACAGTTACGTATCCTATTTGGAAGGATGCACGGCGCCACAGTTCGATACCAACCAGCTACATGCTGCGGTGGTTGAGCTGGTGACTCAGGACAACGCAGAGATTAAGTACAGCACCGTGCAGAATTGGTATGCGGGTGATCCCGAAACGGGCAAGGGAGGCATCTACAACTTCGTGACCAAACGCGGCAAATGCCAGGGTGAAAAATCAAAAATTTCATGGACTCAGGTGGAAACGGGCTCGGCTATCACCTGGAAATACCCTAGCTGTATCCTACAAGGCGATGGTTCGGTCGGTGAGTTCTACTCCGTTGCCCTGACCAATGGGCACATGCAGGCTGACACCGGTACCAAGATGCTACACATCGGTAATGATACCCGGTCGAGTATTATTTCCAAGGGTATTTCCGCTGACCACTCAAGCAACAGTTACCGCGGGTTAGTCAGAGTCGGTAAAGGAGCGTCCAACGCGAGAAACTATACCCAGTGTGACAGCATGCTGGTTGGTGACAAATGCAGCGCTCATACGTTTCCCTATATTGAAACGGGAAACAATACTTTGCAAGTCGAGCACGAAGCATCCACTTCAAAGATCAGCGAGGAACAGTTGTTTTATTTCGAGCAACGTGGCATCTCTCGTGAGAATGCAATCACCGCGATCATCAATGGATTTTGCAAGGACGTCTTCAAACAGCTTCCCATGGAATTTGCCGTGGAGGCGCAAAAGCTCCTCACGCTTAAACTGGAAAACAGCGTTGGTTAACAAAAGTTGCAGGCCCACTAAGCTCGAGTAAAAACATTCAACGGATTATTACGAGGCAATGGAATTATCTATGTTAGAGATTAAGGATTTATGTGCTGGATTTGGTGAAACCGAGATACTTAAGGGAATCTCCCTTTCGGTCAAGAAAGGTGAGACTCACGCTATCATGGGTCCGAATGGGTCAGGCAAAAGCACGCTTGCCAAAATTCTTTCGGGCCACCCTTCTTATACGGTGACTTCGGGGGAGGTCCTTTTCGAAGGGAAAAACCTTCTCGACCTGAGTACCGAAGAACGCTCCCTAGCGGGCGTATTCATGGGATTTCAGTACCCGGTTGAGATTCCAGGTGTTAACAATGCTGAGTTTTTACGTATGGCCTACAATGCGCGGCGAGTCAGCGAGGGAAAGGATGAGGTCGACCCTCTTGACTTCGACGATATCCTTCAGGAGAAGATGGATCTGCTCAGCATGGAGAGCAAATACAAGGAGCGCAGTTGCAATGACGGTTTTTCCGGTGGCGAAAAAAAGAAAAATGAAATCCTGCAAATGGCGATCCTTAGACCATCGTTGAGTGTTCTCGATGAGACCGACTCGGGGCTGGATATCGATGCATTGCGTGTGGTGGCCGACGGAGTCAATAGGCTAAAAAATAAGGACAATGCGCTCATCCTTATTACTCATTACCAGCGGCTACTCGACCACATTGAACCCGACTTCGTTCATGTCCTTAGCAAAGGAATGTTCGTTAAGTCAGGCGGGAAAGATCTGGCGCATGACTTGGAAGCCCAAGGCTACGATTGGCTGACCCCGACTAATTAAGGAGACCCTATGTCGAGTGCGCTTGCAGAAAACAAAAACAGCGCTGAGTCGGCCTTCTTCAGCCTTCACAAGACATTTCTTGAAAAGGTGAAGCCGCACGCAGAATTGTTGCCGCTTAACCGGTCTGCTCTCGGCCGGTTTGAAACCCTCAGGTTCCCCGATCGCAAGCACGAGATGTTTACCTTCGTTAACACGAAGGATCTTGTGACGTCCTCTTTTTCCCTGCAAACGGAAAACCCGGTTCAATCTGAATTCGTGAGGCAACATATTTATGTTGGGTGCGAGCAAAGCCACCTGACGCTTGTGGATGGCATACTGCGTCCAGATCTTTCCGATGCGACGGCGCTGGGAACTTCAGTCAAAATCGAATCGTTGGCGGAAGCGGCGAAGAGCGAGTCGGTGCGGAGCTCGCTGAAGATATCAATCGAGCAGGAAAACGATGTGTTCGCTTCGATCAATAGTTCCTTTATGAAGCAGGGCGTCGGACTGCGGGTACTTCGAAACAGGCAGGTCGGAGTGCCTTTGCAGATTTTACACGTTTCGACTGGATCGGGTAACGGATCAGTGATGACGGTTCCCAGGGTTTTTGTTCATCTGGAACCACTCGCCGAACTAAAACTCATTACCAAATATGTCGGGATAAAAGGAAATTATTTCATCAACGCGGTGCAGGACTTTACCGTGGAAGATGATGCCGTCCTCACTTATACCCAGGTGCAGGCTGACCCAGTCGATGCATGGCATTTTTCTAAGAATCGGATTCTTTTAAAACGCAATAGCCGGTTCCTCGGATGTCAGGCGAGCAATGGGACACGGTTGGTTCGTCATCACACCGAAGCACGACTGAGTGCGCCGGGAGGTGAGTTAGAACTCAACGGCGTAAGCGTGCTAGTGGCAGATGAACAGGCGCATAATTTTATCCGCATTCATCATGAGGCAGACCATTGTACCAGTAGCCAACATTTCAAGAACATCATCAATGACCGTGGCCGGGCAAGTTTTGACGGAACCGTCATTGTCGATAAAGGGGCGCAGTTGACCAACTCCGGTCAACTCATTGACAATCTCATGCTTTCTGACGATGGACGCGCCGACTGCAAACCCAACCTGATGATCTTCGCCGATGATGTGAAATGTGCGCATGGTGCGACCGTCGGGCAACTGGATGTCGACCAACTTTTCTACCTGAAAACACGGGGACTTTCCGAGTTGGTGGGCAAGAAACTTCTGACGCGAAGTTTTGCCGAAAGTATTATTCAGAAAATCCCATTTCCGCAGGTGGTGAAGGAACTCAACAATACCCTTCTCAAAAAGCTGGAAGCCGATCATGGATAACGCTGAAATTATGGAAAAATCTAGTATCGACGTGGAAAATATTCGTGCCGATTTCCCTGTACTGTCGAAACAGATTGGTGGCAGGCCCCTCATCTATCTAGATAACGGAGCGACCACCCAGAAACCGCAGGCGGTTATTGACAGGGTCAGCCAATTTGATTCTGAGGAATATGGAACCGTGCGCCGCGGTTCTTATCGACTGTGCGAGCGGTCGACCCAGCTTTATGAGGAAGTGCGGCAAAAGGTCGCCAATTTTCTGGGTGCGCCGACGAAACAGGAGGTTGTCTTCACCAGTGGCACCACCCAGTCGATCAATCTCGTGGCCCATGGTTTTGGGCGTAAATTTGTCAATGCCGGGGATGAGGTCATCATTTCTCATATCGAGCACCATGCCAATACGGTGCCGTGGCAGGTACTGTGCGAGGAGAAGGGTGCAAAGCTTAAGGTTATTCCTGTTAATGACGACGGCGAATTGATTATGGAGGAGTACGACCGCCTATTAACCGATAAAACCCGCATCGTTGCAGTCAATCATGTGTCCAATGCGCTCGGCACGATTAATCCGGTCAAAGAGATCACTGCAAAAGCGCACACAGCCGGAGCGAAGGTGCTCATCGACGGTGCGCAAAGCATGCCGCACATGAAAGTTGACGTTCAGGACATCGGATGCGATTTCTACACCTTTTCAGGACACAAAATGTATGCACCGAGCGGAGTCGGCGGCATGTTCGGAAGGATGGAGGTGATGGAAACGATGTCGCCCTACGTTACCGGTGGCGATATGATCCTGCAGGTCACCTTGGAAAAGACCACCTACGCCAAACCCCCAGCCCGGTTTGAGGCGGGAACTCCACCCATCACTCAGGTGATCGGACTCGGCGCGGCCATCGACTATCTAGATGCGATCGGAATGGACAGGATTTTCGAATATGAAAAGAGCCTGCTTGACTACGGCACCCGCCTGCTCCAAGAGATCGATGGTCTCCGCATTATCGGGAATGCAGCGGATAAGGCGGCCATTCTTTCCATTTACCTGGAGTCTGCGCACCCTCACGATATCATTACCATGCTAGATCAGGACGGCATCGCCCTGAGGGGTGGACACCACTGTGCCCAACCGACGATGATTCGATTTGGCGTGCCCGCTACCGCGCGAGCCTCGATGGCATTTTACAATAAATTTGAAGAACTCGATGCCCTGGCCGAAAGCCTGCGCAAAATCATCAAGTTTTTTTCCTGACTTTTATTATTCTGCAGAATCTTCCCACCTTCCCGTCTGGTGTTCGGTTGCGGGTGGTGTATTATATTTACAATGGAATTGGTTTGATCCGCTGTTCCCGACTTGATGGTGTCGATAGACGTTGCACGAAAGGACAATTGGGAAAATGTCATATGACAACGAGCTTTACCAACAGGTGATTCTAGATCACAATCGCAAACCGAAAAATTTTCACGAGCTGAAAAACGCCACGCACAAGTGTCACGGAATAAATCCCTTGTGCGGCGATGACATTACGGTTTACCTGGATGTGGATGAGGCAACTGACGTGATCCAAGATATCAGTTTCACGGGTTCCGGATGCGCTATCTCAAAAGCCAGCACCTCGCTTATGACTACCTTCCTCAAGGGAAAAAAGGTAGACGACAGCCGCGTGGTTTTCGATGAATTCCACAAAATGGTTTTGGGCGAGTTTGATCCGGAAAAGCAGGAGCATCACCTGGGGAAACTCACCCTGTTCATGGGGATCAGGGAATATCCTTCGCGCACTAAATGTGCCAGCCTCGCTTGGCACACGATGATAGGTGCGCTAGACAAAAAAACCGATGAAGTGAGTACCGAGTAGTTTTTGGGGGCTTGCTACTCTTTCGGTTGGGGGTGACTTTAATGACAATAACCCTCAAACATGCCATCGACGACTTCACACGTCCCGGCGAGCTGGTCAAGCCGCTTTCCGCCGGTGTTCTCGTTTGCACCGCCTGCGGGCATTTGTGCAGGTTGAAGCCGGGTCAGCGCGGGGTTTGCAAGATCCGCCATAATAGTGAAGGAACACTGAGGGTTCCGTTCCACTATACCGCCGGGTTCCATAACGATCCTATCGAAAAAAAACCATTTTTCCATGCCTTGCCGGGAAGCTTTGCTATGAGCTTCGGCATGCTGGGTTGTGACTTTCACTGTGCCTACTGCCAAAACTGGTTTACTTCGCAAGCTCTGAGGGACGATAGAGCTACCACCAGTCCCACTCGTATGACCGCTGCTGGAATCTGCTCCCTCGCCAAGGATCATGGTTCGAAAACGGTGGTGTCGACCTATAACGAACCGCTGATCACGAGCGAGTGGGCGGTGGAGGTGTTCCAAGAGGCCCGGCAGAGCGGACTGCGCACAGCCTATGTTTCGAATGGACATGGCACACCGGAGGTCATCGACTATATCAAGCCGTGGGTGGACTTTTACAAGATTGACCTTAAAACTTTTTCTGAAAAGAACTACCGTCGGCTCGGTGGCAATCTGGAGGCGGTGCTTGATACAATCCGGCGTGTTTTTGATGCGGGGATGTGGACCGAAATCGTTACCCTCGTAGTTCCCGGCTACAATGACTCCGATGAAGAGCTCACCAAAATCGCAGAATTCATCGCTGAAATTTCCACTGACATTCCATGGCACGTGACGGCATTTCACCCTGATTATAAAATGCAGGACAAGAGACGGACTCCAGTATCTACTCTGTTGGAGGCTCGGAGCCTGGGGATGAGAGCCGGACTCAAATTCGTCTATTCCGGGAACATGCCCGGTCAGGTGGAAAATACAGAAAATACCTACTGCCCAAAATGCGACGATTTGCTGATCGAGCGGATCGGATTTCGCGTCCAGCAAAACCGCCTGCAAGAAGGCGCCTGCCCTGATTGCCGCGAGCCCATCGCGGGCTGTTGGTAAGCAGGGAGTGTTTTCCTCCGCCTTCAAATGGTGTACACTGCCGCGGTCAGTTCGCAGTCTGCCCAACTGCTTCCTCTGTAAGAGCTTCTATTTGACCCATTTTTAACGTTCGAGGACCATGCTAGATCAGAATCTACTCATCAATGACCACGAAGAAACCAAGCGACGCTTGGGCCGAAAGGGTGTTCCCGCGGAACAAGTCGAGGAACTCCGCGATGTGATCCAGCGCCGCAAGGCTTTAGTTGGTGAGGTTGACGGGTTACGTGCCGAGATTAACGAAAAATCCAAACAGGTGGGCGAACTTTTTCAGCGGGGCGAGAAGGAAGAGGCTAATGAACTCAAGAAAGCGGTTCCGGGACTTAAGAAGGAACTGGAGGTAAAAGAGGGGGAGTTTAAGGAAGTCGATGACCGGCGGATGCACTTGCTGTTGCGGGTCCCAAACTTGCCTGAAGATAACTGCCCGGACGGATTTTCCGATGATAGCAACGTGACACTCCGGATGGAAGGATATAACGAGTCCGACTACGAGGGAAAGGAATTCAAGCCACACTGGGAGATTGGGGAAGAGTTGGGAATTTTGGATGCGGAACGTGCGACCAAACTGAGCGGTTCAATGTTCGCGCTTCTGCGCGGAGATGGAGCGCGTCTTCACCGAGCTCTTATTCAGTTTGCCCTAGAATTGAACAAGGAACGGAACGAGGAAATTCTGCCCCCGCATTTTGTCCGGCCCGATATGATGCAGGGAACAGGAACGCTTCCGAAGTTCGAGGAAGATGCTTACCGATTCCGCGACGATGATTTATGGGCTATCCCCACTGGAGAGGTGCCGCTGACCAACCTGCATTCGGGGGAAATACTTTCCATTCAAGAGTTGCCGAAACGGTACATGGCCTACACAGTATGTTTTCGCCGTGAAGCCGGGTCGGCGGGTAAAGACACACGGGGAATGCAGAGGCTGCATGAATTTCACAAGGTCGAACTCGTCCGGTTATGCGCACCGGAGCAGGTGCAAGACGAATTCGAACTTCTTGTGCGTGACGCCGAGCGACCCTTGAAACAGCTCGGACTACCTTATCGGGTGCTAGACCTGTGTGGTGGAGACATCACGTTTTCCTCAGCGCGGGTTCACGATTTGGAGGTGTATTCTCCCGGAACTAAGAGTTGGCTTGAGGTTTCTTCTGTTGGCATCTTCACCGATTTTCAGACAAGGAGAGGCAACAGCCGATTTCGCCGTAGTGAAAAGGATAAACCGGAACTTCTCCACTCCCTCAACGGATCGGGCCTAGCCGCGCCCAGAGTGTGGGCTGCTGTGGTCGAACACGGGTACCAGCCTGACGGCTCGATCCGCATTCCCGAACCTCTGGTTCCCTTTATGGGGGGGCAGACAGAGATCCGCCGTTCTTAGGTCCTTTTAAAAAGCTGATTACAAAACACCATGGACTTCACACACATTAAGTTTGGATTGGCCCTTGCCATGTTGGCAATTTTATTTGGCGGTTTGATGGGGCTGGGATTTGGCTGCTGTGAAGAGACCTTTAAAGGTACGTTCAAGAAGCAAGCGGCGTCCGTCTTGGAGGAAAAATATAAAGGCGATCAAAGCAAGGCAGATAACGTGTCCAAAAAGTCCTGGGCCTACATGAAAAGAGCCCACCTGCACTCGCAGACCATGGGTGTTATCAGTATTGTTCTCTCTTTGGTTGCTGCTGGGTTGGTATTTCCTCCCTCTCTGCAAACTGGTATTTCCTTACTGAGTGGGCTGGGTTCCATAGGTTACGGTCTGTTCTGGCTTCTGGCTGGTTTTCTGGCTCCCGGCATGGGGGGTACCGGCGTTGCCAAAGAAACTGTGGGTCTTGTAGCCCAGGTTTCAGCCGGGTCTTTTTTCATTGCCGGGGTCACCCTGTTCTGCGTGTTGGGGTACAAAGTGTTCACTCAAAAAAGAAACTCTGCCCGTAACGAGTAGCGTGCTCCACCGGAGGAAACAGGCTGTAAAAGGGGGTGACCCGCCCACGGCCTGCAAGGAGGACAAGCATCCGGGGGCGGGTCAAGTACTACAATCAAGGCAAGAGCTTATGAGAAGGTCCTGTTTATAAGATGCTCAACCCCAGTCATTTCTTCCATAGGAATACGCTGAATTTGCAATAGGGCAAAGGCTGAGCTTTTTGATTGGTCAATTTAATCAGCCCCATCCTCGTTAGAATTCCCGCTTTTCATGTTAATACTTGTGGTGTTAAGCGGACTTAGAAGTTCGTCACTTGGGCAAGTGGGGATGTGTGAGTTTTTTCGGTCTCCAGGAACTAAAATCCTTAATTTGGGTGTGAGTTATGCATGTCAACATTAAACCAGTGAGTGAATACCCCTGGTACCTTCGTCCGTTCTTTTGGAATCAAAAGCGCAAGTACGGTGCGGTTTTGGATGCTGGCCTTGTCTGGGGTCGTGTGCCAAAGATTTTTATGGCAGTGGCACTTCTTTATGGAGCCTTCAACCGGAGTAGCTCACCCCTCAACCCGGCCCTTCGCTCTCTTATTACGGTTAGGGTGTCCCAGATTAATTCGTGCGCCTTTTGCGTGGATATCAATTCGGCAACTCTCTTGAAACGAGGGGTTCCTTTAGAAAAGGTCGAGGCTCTGCAAACCTGGCGGGAAAGCAGCTTTTTTGATGAAAAGGAACGCGTGGCCCTTGGCTATGCTGAAGCCATGACTTTTTCGCATACAAAGGTTGATGAGGAGATGATCGGGGAACTGAGACGGTATTTTGATGACGAAGCAATGGTGGAACTCACCGGGTTGATCGGCTTTCAAAACATGTCAAGCAAGTTTAACAGCGCATTATCGGTTCCGCCTCAGGGTTTTTGTCAAATCCCGAAATCTAAACTGTTAGACGAAACCGTTCCGGAAACTTCTCACGCTGATTCAGCTGCGCAGTAGTTCCCACATCAAACTTAATCATTGGCTTGGTATCGCCAATCAATAGGAACTTCTAATGGATAAAGAACAACTCAAATCCATGGCAAAAGATTTAAGAAAAGAATACCCATGCAGCCCTAGGACCATGCTGGGAGGATATGTGATCTTGGCTCGTTGCCTGGACAAGTGTCGGTCTTTCCTTGCGGGAAGCCATGGGGATTATAATTTCTGGCCCTGTTCACTATGCGCCGAGTTCGAGGGTTTTACCGGGATCGACCACAATAAGTTTAAGGGATTTGTGGCTACGGGAGCAAAGGACGATGAAGTTGCTGCTTGGGTCAATGCCAACTCGAAAATAAAAGACAAAACTAAAATTACTTTATGGAATTACAAAATGAGAGATATGCGGCTTAGCGAAATGTCTGTGGAG
>CAZVZT010000005.1:0-500 GCA_964631515.1 uncultured Nitrospinaceae bacterium | reverse complement strand
GGCATCGCCCCGTGTATGTATGGTTCGATGTTTTTGATCTGGAAGAAGGAAGGCTGTAACTGGCTAGACATTCTGACTTGTGATTGTAGTTAAACCTTTGTTCTAGGCATGAACATTTTTCTTTTAATAGTTTCTTTGTACAAAGGGAGGTAAAAATGAAACGTGCTTTACGATCTATGCTCATGGTAAGTGTATTAAACTTTGCAGTACTTGGCCTTATGGTCTCCCCTGCCATAAGTGGCGGGCCTACGGATGGGTTTGATATTCATGTGCAAGCTCCTCACATGATGGCAGATGGCACCGTTGGAGGGCCGTATCACCACTATTGCAAGGGCATTCAATCAGGTGAGATCCTTCAGTGTCTCCTGTTTGAATCAACTAAACCCGATGCCAAACTTGTAGCTGTAGAATATTTTATTGAAAAAAATCTAGCTCGAAAGAACGTACCTCTTGTCCAGTGGAACCGGGCATTTCACGATCATCAAGTCGAGATAGATACA
>CAZVZT010000004.1:3607-25837 GCA_964631515.1 uncultured Nitrospinaceae bacterium | reverse complement strand
AAGGGGGAGTGGTCGCTCAAACGCACTTCGGTGAATTCGTCACCGCGTCCAGGTACGATGAGTTGCTCTACCGGTAGGGCAGGCGCCGCGTCACGCATGCCGCGTGCGACCGCATTAGTCAGTTTTGCCGATGGCTCGTTGCCGACCACAGCGAGAAAATCCCCCGTATCCGGATAGCGGGACGGATCCACGTAAACAGGGTAACTTTGGGACCCGGGCTGATGGTCCCGGTACCCCACCATTTCCAGCGAGATCATACCGTGAAACCCTTCATTCCGTTTTCTCGCTTCGGTAATATGGTGATGGCTTCCCATGAACCCGGACTCCTCTAGCGAGAAGGCGGCAAAGGTCAGGGGTATCCGAAGTGGTACTGATTGCAGGCAGTGGGCGGTTTCCAGTAAAACGGCGACGGCACTCGCGTTATCATCGGCTCCGGGCGATCCTTCGACTGTATCGTAATGCGCGGCGAGGACAAATGGATTGCTCCCTTGGTCGGAACCCTCCTTCCGTCCCAGAATATTGTCGGATGATCTGGTGTCGAAAGGGACCGCCTCCCTGCGAACCACCAGTCGGCTATCACGAAACCGGTTTGCAATGTAGTCGGCACATTGTTGTAGCCACTCCGGAGAGGTGTTCAGGTTTCTTTCGCCGATTAGGGCGTGAAGGTGGTTTTCGATGCGGGTGATGCCCGACGTAAGCATGAAAATTCGAAGGTTTCAGGTTCCGCCGCAGGGTAAATTCTTCGGCCGAAAAAAGAGGTGCTCGTCCCTCCCTTATAACATTCAATGAAGCTTTATTTTTAAAAGAGTTAAGGGTTATAAGAATAAGGTGTTTGCACAGCTAAAAAGATGTTTACTTTTAAAAGGTAACGTCATAACATGCACGCATGCTCAAGGTTGACGGTTACTCAGGACGTAAAAGAAATGAACGGCCCCATACTTTTCGCTTGCACGACCGCCAGTACAAGGTAAAAGAGGTGATGGACCGCTGGTATGGTGAAGGTGCGGTCTATTTCAAGGTCGAGGCCGACGACGACAATATCTACCTTCTGAAATATGAAGAGGGTCAGGATAGCTGGGACCTCGTTTTTTACCAGAATCCCCGAAAAGCAAAATCCGCCATGGAGAGTTCCGGAGGGAGTAATCTTGCTCAGCAATTCGGAGTCAAAACGGGTGGTGGCAACATGAGAAAGGTGTCCTATTTTTTGCACTAAAACTTTTTTACCTTTCCCGATTGTTTTCTCCGCTTGGTCCCCCCCACCAATTACGCAATACCACTTGCCAGTTCTGATGAGAGGAGACTGTTCCCCATGCAATTAACGGAACAGGCCATACAGGCGTACGCCGGACAAAGGCGCAAAATGATCGAAGAACAGCTGGTGAATCGGGGCATCAAGGACCTTGCGGTGATGGAGGCTATGAGCCGCGTACCGCGCCACCTTTTCGTAAATTCCTCCCTTCAGCATCGTGCTTATGGTGACTGTCCTCTGCCTATCGGCGAGAATCAGACGATTTCGCAACCCTACATCGTGGCGTTGATGACCCAGACTCTTCAACTGAAGGGTGAGGAACGGGTCCTAGAGATTGGTACCGGATCAGGTTATCAGACGGCCATTATGGCTGAGTTGGCTGCGCAGGTGTTTACGATTGAACGGGTCAAGCCCATTGCCCGAAAGTCGAAGGAACTGTTAGGCCGACTGGGGTATGCAAACATTGTATTCAAAGTTTTCGATGGTACCTATGGTTGGCGCGACCAGTCGCCTTTCGATGCGATTCTTGTAACCGCGTCAACCCCGGAAGTTCCCTCGGCGTTGTTGGAGCAGCTATCCGACCGAGGACGTCTGATTGCACCCGTGGGCGGCAAGGAAGATCAAGCTCTTGTCGTGTTCAATAAAAGCGGAGATCGCTTGGTCCGGCGTGAAATCGGGAGGTGTAAGTTTGTGCCGCTCATTGGTAAATTTGGTTGGCCAGAGGAAGAACAAACCAATGAGTAACCAGGGGAACCTTATTTTATTTGTCCTAACAAAGTTTTTTTCAACTTGCTAGTTGGTCATTTTCTTGATCAGGTAGTAGACCTTGCCTCGCTCGTAGTAGTGCCCCGCCTTTGCGCCGGCGCGATCCCCCATGCCGAAGTAGAAGTCTGCCCGTCCGGCTCCTCGGATCGCGTTTCCAGTGTCCTGGTCGATCACGAATCGGGAAAACTTCTCCCATCGCGTGATATTGTTGTTCTTATCCAGAATGGGTTTGCGAAGTTGAACATAGGCAAGTCCGCCGGCAGGATAAATTGTTTTGTCGGTAGCTATAGAGCGCCCTCCCACCAGTTCTCCACCACCTGAGCCGCGAGGTCCCCCGTCATCTACTAGTGAAAAGAAGATATAACGTTTATTTTGAAAAAAATATTTTGGAATATCCTCGGGATGTTCACGGAAATATTTTTTAATTCCCTGCATCGACCCCTGTCCCAATTCGATCACACCATCCTCTATCATGCGCCTGCCGAGTCCGCCGTATTTATAGTTGTTGGCACCTGCAAAGCCTACGCCCTGCGTGGATCCGTCCAGATACTGGAGCAGGCCGGAGCCTTGAACGTGCAGAAAAAAACGGTCAACGTCGTCCCTCAGCCAAGCGATTTCCAGTCCATGCCCTTCAAGGATTCCTTCGCCGTCGATCTGTCCGCGGGTGTATTGACGCCATTCACGTGCGTTGGGTGAAGACGATTCGAGCACCTCGTAACCCGCTCTGTGTCCGATGAACTGGATTGGTTGGGATGTGTCCGGCAGTTGGTAAAGCGGATAACGGTACTCCTCAGTACGCACTCGGCTGGCTTCAAGAATCGGAGCGTAGTATCCGGTGAAAAGCACCTTTTTGCTTTTCCCATTACCCACACGGTGTACGACATATTCATCACGAAGGCGACGGCTAAATTCTTCCGGCGGCAGGTTTTCGTCGATGAGTTTTAAAAACGATTTCAGGGTTTCCTCTAGCCAGCCACGAGTCACCATCAACTCGCCCAGGCGCTCGGCTTTTGACGGATCGGTCGATGTCATCGCCAGCAACTGGTTATGGACCGCGTTCCGCAGAGAATCCGGATCCATATCATCGAGAAAAATTTTCGGCTGAAGGGCTTTGGACTTGAAGAGAGAGTGGTCGGTCGTTGAATCTTCCTGTGGCAGATTTTTTGGATGAATCCCCCGCTCCCGATACCAGAAAGGAGGGTGCTCAGATGGGGGCGAAGGGTCTGGGCGTTTAGTGCGTTGCGACTGGTAGATCTGATCCGTATCCTTGGAGCTTGTGTCGTCAGGTCTGGGCGTGAAAACCGAACAGGAATTGAAAACCAGGGGAGCCGCCAGTGCAATTGCCAGAATAACGCCTCGGTAGCCGGACCGTTTAGTCGGATAATCTTGCATCAGGTTGATTCGGATCGACATACTATTCCTATCTCGTCACTGCATCTCGTCGATGGCCTGGTTGGCTAGACGGTCGCATCGCTCGTTTTCCACATGTCCAGAGTGACCGCGAATCCAGACCCAGGAAACTCTATGTCTCCGGTTAAGTCGATCGAGCTCTACCCAAAGCTCCTTGTTCTTTACCGGCTGTTTGCTAGAGTTGATCCAGCCCTTGCGAATCCAACCGTCGATCCATTCCGTCATTCCCTTGACCAGGTACTGAGAGTCTGAGGTCAGCACAACCTCACAGGGATCTTTGAGCTGGTTGAGAGCCACAACGGCGGCGGTGAGTTCCATGATATTGTTCGTGGTTTTCTCTGCCGACCCCCGGAGCTCTTCCGTCTTTCCCTTGATTCTGATAATACTTCCGTATCCGCCGGGCCCTGGATTTCCCCGGCAGGCGCCGTCGGTAAAAATCTCGACTTTTTTCATACATCCACAAAATCATCCGGTCCGTTCTTGCGGACGGCCCGAGTTGCGTTATTGGTTCCAATGACAGAAGGGCTGATAGGGACAATTTCCGGAGCAGGCGTGTGTCGCAGATTTGACAGCCGCCCCCTACCCAGCTCCAGGTCCCGTAAAGGGATGCTCAATATAACATATTATTTTTATTGAAGATAGAAAGTTTTTACTGCTCTTTGTCCCCGTAGTATTTTAGAAACTAGTTCTGTTTGGTTGGTGTTTAAGGTAGCCTGAAAGCCTTCGTGAAGGATTGAAAAAGTATGTTAAACCAAATCTTCTGCCTTGGTTTTTCCACCGGTGTCCGGCGGGAGTCCAGGATTGGTTAAGAGTCGACCCATGGAACCATCTGCTCAGGGACCATCAGCCTCGTTCCAATGCATCGATGCCATTGAAGTGAGTTTGTGTATTGAGAAACAGGGACTTGCTTTTTACGAGAAAGCGGTCAAAGGCGCGGTGGATGTGCGTGTTCGGGAAATGTTTTCTCGGCTGGCAGGAGAGGAAAAGGAACATATCCAGTCTCTGCAGACCAAGGCCCAGTTTCTTCAGCCGGCTGTAGCGAAGAATTCGATTTCCCGGAAAAGCCAGGTCCATGCTTTTATTGCCGAGGAGCTCGAGGGAAAGGTTTTTCCCGTTTACGGGGTAGGAGGGGCCGAACCTGGAACAGCTGGGAACGATCTGGAGGCGCTTGAAATAGGAATCGAGGCTGAAAAGAGGTCGATTGAAGTGTTGGAGCAGTTGATCAAGCGCGAAAAGAAAATTGATGTACGCGCAATTTTTTCTCACCTCGTGGTAGAAGAGAAAAGGCATCTGGCCGCTCTGGAGGAGTTGAAGCAATCTTTAAGCTAGGCGGCGGATCTTAAAGATAAAGAGTGGAGGGGTTTTTATTTTTCGGAACCAACTTATTGTTGGTACCAGGGGTGTAGTTATGATGTCCTGCCTTTCAGGGTGGCGCAGACGAGGTACTCTGGTTCAGTGGTGATCCAATCGATTAGGCCCTTTAGAAATGGGCGGGTTTGAAAACTAGCTTGCAGGCCGCAAGGGTCTGGCAGGTAGATATGCACAGCATTTCCGGAAAACGGGTTTTGATTAGTACAATCCACCTGGCAAAAGACCTCTCACGGATTTGACTTTTTCGCTAGGGCGGGGTGAAGTGAGGGACAGTCCTCTCCGGTTTGAAGGGTAGAATTCCTTTAATCAAAATGGTTTGACACCTTTTCTGGGGAAGTGGTATTATTGCCAATTCTCAAACGGCCAAAGTATAAACTTTCACGTCATTCAAAGGATTATAAGGATGAGTCATTATCAAGTTCAGGCTGGTCCGGAGGCGTTTCTGCCACCTGCGGCGGCATCAATGGGCAATGTTTTACCCGATCCGGGGGAAGCGCATATAGAAGGTAGAGTTGTACCGGAGGAAGAGGCATTTGAACATTGCGCCAAAAAACTTTTGGAAGCCAAAGTTCCGACAATTTTTCCGGGACCGCTGGTGCTTTGGGAATGGAACGATCATGTTGCTGACAAAGCCAAGGCAATTCGCGAACTGGCCAATGAAGTTCCTATGCGGTTAATCCCCATGGCGGATTACCGACCCAAATATCCAAAAATTAATGCTGAAGTAGAAATCAACCCTAACCATCCCAATCTAACCATCTGGCATAACAAGATTGATGTCTGTATTTTTGTTGGGGTTCATTGCCACCAGGCTAACCTGGCTCTTAAGATTATCCGAGGGGGTACAAGCTGCTACACGATAGCAATGTGTGCGGAGGCCGGGCACGAGGATGCTTGTCTTTCGTTTCGTGACGCGAATGTGGAAAAGGTCAGGAAGCTCATTGCAGCGGTGAAAAAATTAAAATCTCAGGGGATGAAGTCTCAAGCCAATCCTTTTACGCAATTTAAGATGGACAGGACGGGCTTGGTTACTGAGGCTTCCTGAAATTGACCAGACAGTGTATTTTTTTTTAAGAGTGTTTTGATTTTAAATTACGTCGAGCGCTCTTTAATTTAGGAGTAGATCATATGAATAAACCGGCGGAGCTTAAAGACAAGAGAATCATTGCGTCGAGCCACGTGAAACTGGGCCAGAAGAACCGGAAAGGCCAAGCCTATACGGATATTAACGACATTTTTTACAAATCGGAGCAAAAACCGAGTTTTCTTACAGGTAGCGAGGTCATCAAGGAGGCTATCCGGCGCGCAAGCGTGGGGACTTCTGTGGCCTATCCTATCACTCCTCAGAGTGAAGCGGCTGCTTTGATTGGTGAACTCTATGCGGAAGGATACTTGGATGAATATTTTCGCGGTGAGAGTGAGTTTGCGGTAATGGGTCAGTGTGCGGGGTCTGCCTTTGGTGGACACCGGGTATTCACTACCACCGCTGGTCCTGGAACTTTGCGCGCCATAGAGAATTTCCCCATGTGGGCGGGCTCGCGTCTGCCAATCCAGGTGTGCGTGACTTGTCGCGGTATCAACTCACCACTCAGCATTCAACCTGATACGCTAGAAATGCATTACCTTCTCGAAGCCGGAATGTTGGTCTGGCATGCCGAAACAGCGCAGGATCTGTTCGATTTCATTTTGAAGGGTTTTATTGTTGCCGAGCAGCCGGATGTGCACGTTCCTTTGGCGACCTGCTGCGATGGATTTTTCGTAACCCATACCAAGGACACAGTGAATCTGCCCTCTGACGAAATGTGTCTGACCCCTTATGATCCATACAAATCTCCGGTTCCGTGTATGGATATGGAGACTGCACCGATTCGTATGATGCGTGATCCTTTCGTTATGAAATCGAATTATATCAGCTACTCGACCCACGCTTCGTGGCAGCAGGAAATCCATGCCGCGGTCGAGCGGTCTCGCAAGCACACGATTGCGTTGCTTGATGGTTTGATCGATGAACATAATACAGACAGAGAGATCTTGATTGTTTCGTCTGGGACAGCTGTTTCACAGAGTCGTGAGGCGATCCGGCTTCTTGAGGAGGAAGGAATCAAGGTGGGCTTGGTTAAAATTAAAACCATCCGTCCGTTTCCCTATGAAGAGATTCGCCGAGCCACGAAGAACGCCAAGCATATTTTCGTTCCAGAGTTTAACATCGTCGGGTGGTTGGCACGCGAGATCAAGGCTACCATTCCGGACAACGAACGGGTTTACGTGGGGCCGCATGTGGCGGGCGGCATGACCATGCCGTCTGAGGTTATCGCAGAAGAAATCAAAATACATCTGGGGATAAAAAATACGGCCGCTGGCAGGTAGTGGAAGTTAGACCAGGTGGGATTTTATTGTAATCATTTCCCCGATTGGGAATTTTAATTTAAAGAGGTTCGCTAATGAGTAAGGAAAAGATCAGTATCTGTGAAGACCTTAAGGATATCATGCCGCCGGAGTACCAGGAGTTGGTTGAAGCGGCGACGTTCGGCAATCAGGACAGGGGGTGGAAAGATATTGGCTCATCCAAAGAATTGATTGAGCAGCACTCCTTGTGTGCCGGTTGTCCGGAAGCTCTTGCCTTCCGTTATATTCTGGCCAGCCTGCCGGCTCCTGAGGACACAGTGTTTGTCGGTTCCACGGGGTGTACCAGCTTGGTGTTCCCGCATGTAGCGGTTCAAAATATTCACTCCCTCTTTGGCAATCAGAATGCGATTGCCTCGGGTTTGAAGCGGACTTTGAAGGCTCGTTTTCCAGAAGTGGAGAAAGATGTAGTTGTTCTGGCTGGAGATGGGGCAACGGTGGACATTGGACTGGATATGACCATGCAGTCCTGGTTCCGTCTGGAAAAATTCACCACCATTTGTTTTGATAATGAGCTGTATGCCAATACGGGTGGTCAGGAAAGCGGTCTGATGCAGCAAGGGTTTGTTGCCAAGATGGCTCCCAAGGGTAAAAACTTCGAAAAAGTGCGGTTAGCTGAGATTGCCCGGGAAGCAGGCTGTGCCTACGTTGCCATGTTGACAGTCAGCAAGCCAAATCGTGTTGAACAGGTCATTAAGAATGCTGTCTACGTGGCAAGAGAAATTGGACCTACATTTGTTCAGCTTTATACCCCCTGCATTCTTGAGATTGGAAAGCAGAGCATGGAGGGACTGGATGAAATGAAGGGTGCCGAGTCGATCGGCAATCGGTTTGTAATGAAGGAATATGTTACAGATGAAGCCCAGAAACTGTTGGATTCCATCAAAGAAGAAACAAAAGCTAGAAAAAAAGCTGCTAAAGAAGCTAAAAAGCCGGTCAACGTATAAAGAAATAGGAGTAGAAGAGCTATGGCCAGGATGAATATCCGTATTTCAGGTTTGGGTGGTCAGGGAGCGGTAACCGCTGCCCATCTCTTGGCCATGGCGGCCAATCGGGATGGTAAGTTTTCTATCTCGAATCCGTTTTTCGGTGCGGAAAAGAGAATGGCGCCCGCCGAAAGTTATTGCAGAGTTGGTTCAGAACGCATTTATGACCGCGGTGAACTGGTGTTTCCGGATGTCGTTATGATATTTCATCCTCAGGTTATCACCATGCAGAAAAGCTATACAGCGCCTTTCTATTCAGGGATCCAGGAAAATGGCATGATTATTATCAACACACCCGCTGACCTGCTTAATGATGAAGACCGTGAAACTTTAGAGAAATTAAATGTTAAGGTATTCAACCATGACGCAACCAAGCTTGCCTTAGATATTGGTAAGACGGAACTTTCTACTAACATGGCAATGATTGGCGCTTGTGCGGGGGTGACGAAAATAGTCAGCTTGGAAGCTTTGGATGGTGCTCTTCAGGAACGATTTGGAAAGAAGTTCATTGCTTCCGGTGGTACGGCCTCTCTTGATGAAGCTATTAAAAAGAAATACAAGAAGAAGAATGATCTTCTTAAGGCTAACATGGAGTGTATTACAGAGTCTTACAGTTTGGCCCAGGCATGGGCAGAGAAACAAGAAAACCTACAGTTAGTCGCGGTCTAGTTGCATTTAAAGAAACAAACAGTCGGCTATAGAGTTTAATCATTTACTGATGAGGAGAATTCTCGAGTGTATAACGTAGCGTGGGTAGACGGTGAAAAATGTATCGCTGAAAAAGGTTGTCGACTGTGTATCATGTACTGTCCTGAATCAGACTGCATCATGTTGGATAAAAACACCACGAAGGCCACGGTTGTTGAACCTCGCTGTAAAGGCTGTGATCTGTGCAAGGTGGTTTGCAGTACTCACAATGCAATCACCATGTTCCCTGTGGATGCGACAACTGGAAAGGTAATAAGGGAGGATAAAGAAGCGGAAGCAGCTGCCTTGGGTTAAACTCCATTCTGGATAAATAAACTTTGCAACTCCCAACCCATGGTGTCTAAACTCCATGGGTTTTTTTGTTCCAAATATCAGGTCGTCTTTCCTTCCATTTTTTTGCACTTCAGGTGCCGCTTGGGCATCTAACATATCCAACCTAAGCTTATATTTTAAGACCCGAAATGGAGAACTATTCTCATGACAGAAATAACAACTCGCGCGACCGATTGCGAGCTCTGTAAGGAAACCTACACTCCGGTTCTGGGGCCAGAAGAAGGGCAGAAAAGCTACCAAATTTATTGCTCTTCCTGTGTCAACTGGATGGTCGTCGGACGATCCAATCCGCTTCGTATTGCTCTGTGCGAGGTACTGGGCGTTCGTGGTGAGGCGCTGGCTCTAGCCCTGCAAACCTGCCTCGCTCCCTGTGGGTGCGGTTCCCAGTTCAGTCACGATGCCGGTGGGCGTTGCCCGGTTTGCGTAGAAAAAATCGAGGCTGAAATGCAAGGTAGACCCCCAGTCGAAAAGGATTTTAGGAATCCTTGGAACCCGAAAGAACTAAAAAAACTAGAACCGAAATTTTTTGAATATATCCTCGGCAAGACGGATCAGGAGGAGATCAATTTGAATCAACTCATCGAAAAGTTTGAGGCGGGTGAGATCGATGGAGAAGCATACATGGATGGGATCGAGTCACTCCAGTCCCGCGAGTCCAATGAGATTGCGGTTGTCCAGGCATGGGCGGTCACGGTAGGGCCCGATCAGGTATTTGCTGCCGCCGAGGAACATGGTCTCATCGAAAAATACGGAACGCGTATCTTGGTCAACATCGCTTCCGCCCTGGAGATGACTACCGGACAGCCTGTCTTGACTACTTTAAACGGGATAATGAAGCAGTTTGACGGAGAGGTGCAACAGGAACTGCGGACCTTCATTGCCAAGATCGGCGGGGGATTTTAGAGGCAGGTGAAAAAAAAGAATTGATCTCGATATTCCATTGATCTAAATAATCGCAAACCTGTAAATAGCGATCCTCCTCTTTACTTTTGAAAGGGCGTCTCGAAACTGGGGCGCCTTTTCTTGTTCGGAAGCCTTTTCCCCAAGTCCTTGAGGTGTTCCTCACTCTGTAAAAGCTTTCACCGTCTGATCTACCGAAGAAAGATACGATTCACCGAACAGGTTGAAGTGGTTGAGCAGGTGGTAGAGGTTATAGATGGGCTTGCGTTCGGCATAACCTGGCTGAAGAGGGAAGGCCTCGTGGTAGGCATCGTAGAAGGTTTGTGGGAGCCTCCCGAACAGTTCGGTCATGGCGAGGTCGGCTTCCCGCGGGCCGAAATAAGTGGCAGGATCGAAGATGCAGGGTACCTGACCGGGCCCAGCGAGATAGTTTCCCGACCACAGGTCGCCGTGGAGCAGGGCAGGTGTTTCGTCTGCAAGGCCCAGTAGATTTTCTAGCCTCTCCGCAAATCGATCGAGACGCCGATCTATGTCTCTCGGAAGTCCCCGTGTTTTTCTTGCCAGTTCCTGCTGGAAACGGATCCGATGATCCCGGAAGAAGGTGACACCATCGGATTCTAAGGTATTCTTCTGGATGGTTCTCCCGATGAAGTTGTCATGGTCGAGCCCGTACCGGTCCTGCGTCACTCGGTGCACGGCGGCAAGGGCACGTGCAAAGCGGATGTGAAACCTTCCCCCGGTCGAGGAAGGTTCAATGTACTCAAGAATCAGGAATCGTGGCTTAGATCCGGGATCAATACCCAAGGGCCGAGGTACACGAGGCCCGTCCTTGGCTTCCCCCAGCAGTTGTAGGCCCTTGACTTCGGCTGCAAAAAAGTTTTCTGGTGGGTGGTCGTTATATTTTAGGAAGACCTTTTCACCATTGGAAAGGGAAAGGACTTGGGTCTGGTTGATGCAGCCACCGCCGGTCGAGATCGAGGTTTTTATTTGAATGGATTCGCCGTAAGCGGATTTCAGAGTCCGGAGGAGGTCTTCCTTCATAGAGCATTCAATAAATGCGATTCAATATGCTTGAGGAGGGGCGGGCAGGTGCGCTCGACAATTTGAAATACCGTTTCGAAACCCCTCTCCCCCCCATAGTAAGGATCGGGTACATCCAAATCGCCGTTGCTTTTGGGATCGAAAGTCCGGAAGAGCATGAGCTGATCCTCAGAAATCGACTTGGGAGCCAGTTTTCTTAGCTCAGAGAGATTGAATCGGTCCATTGCCAGTACCAGATCGAACCGGTCAAAGTCTTTCGATTGAAACTGCCGTGCCCGGTTTTTGAGTTGGATACCCTTACTCTGTGCTGTCAACCGCATTCGATTGTCAGGGAGGTCGCCCGTATGCCAACCACTGGTTCCAGCAGAGGAAACAATGATTTTGTTATCCAACCCCGCGCGGGTGACCAAGTTTTGGAACATACCGTGGGCCAGCGGCGAGCGGCAAATATTTCCCAAACAGACAAAACTGATTTCGACGACCTCTTTCATCTCAGCGATTGATTTGGCGGTGGATTATGTTTAAGATGGGCTCCGTTTCAAGCGGTACACAGCTCTATTTTATGTACTATCCGCTACTCTATCAACCTCAAACTCTGACCTCAAAAACTAGAAAGAGAGGCTCTGTTGATTCCACGATACACCTTGCCCGAGATGGGCGCCCTCTGGGAGCCCGAATACAAATTTAACACCTGGCTCAAGATCGAGATTCTGGTGTGCGAAGCGTTGGCACATCGTCGGGAAATTCCCGCATCGGCTGTCAGCGAGATTAAGAAAAAGGCAAAATTCGATATTGCGCGCATCGACGAAATTGAAAAAGAGGTTAAGCACGACGTTATCGCGTTTCTCACCTGTGTTTCGGAAAACGTTGGTGAGGCAAATCGCTATATGCACCTAGGGCTCACGTCGTCCGATATCTTGGACACCACGTTGGCGGTGCAATTGAAGGATGCTGCGAAACTGATTCTCAAAGAGCTCGAATCCTTTCGTGATGCGGTTCGCGAACAGGCCTTTCGTACCAAGGACGTACCTACGATCGGGCGGTCCCATGGGATTCATGCCGAGCCACTGACGTTCGGACTCAAGCTTGCGGTCTGGTATGAGGAGACCTGCAGGAACATCGAACGACTGAAACGCGCGCGCGAACGCATTGCCTATGGGCAAATTTCGGGTGCGGTCGGAACGTTCTCCTGTATCGATCCGGCGGTGGAGGAATACGTCTGCAAAAAACTCGGACTGAAGCCTGCCCCGGTTTCAACGCAGGTCATCCAGCGCGATCGACACGCTGAATTTTTTACCACGCTAGCGATCATCGCCAGTTCAATCGAAAAGTTTGCAACTGAAATCCGGCACCTGCAACGCACCGAAGTGCTCGAGGTCGAGGAATTTTTTTCCGGTGGGCAAAAAGGCTCCTCCGCCATGCCGCATAAACGCAACCCCGTTATCTCCGAGCAAATGAGTGGACTGGCCCGCGTGGTGCGAGCAAACTCGCTTGCCGCCATGGAGAACGTGCCGCTTTGGCATGAGCGTGACATCAGCCATTCTTCAGTCGAGCGGGTGATCGGTCCCGACAGTACTATTCTAGTCCATTACATGCTAAGGAAGATGACCGGGCTGGTCCAGAAGATGATTGTTTACCCAAAAAACATGAAGAAGAACCTGGAATTGACAGGTGGGCTCTGTTATTCACAGACCGTACTTCTGGCGTTGGTTCGCAAAGGGCTTACTCGAGAAGAGGCGTACCAGCTCGTTCAGCGTAATGCCATGCGGGCGTGGGAAGGGAAAGGTTCTTTTCTGTCTCTGCTCAAGAGAGACAGCGAAATTAAAAAATACCTTTCCGGGAAAGAGCTGGGCCAGGTATTTAATTTAAAGACTCAGTTAAAAAATGTGGATAAAATTTTCAAGAGAATATTCAAGAACGCCAAAAAGAAATAGTAGTTTGACGTAGAAAAAAATATGTAAGGCCAAGAGAAAATTTTTAAATGGGTCGTGTGAAAGGTCTAAGACAATGAAACGTTTAGAAAAACTATACGAAGGCAAGGCTAAGATTCTCTATAAGACTGAGGATCCGACCCTCATGATCCAGTACTTTAAGGACGATGCCAGTGCATTTGATGGGGTCAAGAAGGGAACTATCGTTGATAAAGGAGTTATCAACAATCAGGTGTCGACCCGCATTTTTCAATTCTTGGAAGAAAACGGGATCAAAACTCACTTTGTGGAGCACTTGAGTGACCGGGAAATGCTGGTCAAAAAACTGGACATCATTCCGGTGGAGGTGGTTTTGCGAAACGTGGGTGCAGGCAGTTTGTGTAAACGCCTTGGGGTTACGGAAGGGACGGAATTTGAGATCCCCATTTTGGAATTTTTTTACAAAAACGACGACCTGCATGACCCTCTAATCAATGATTGCCATGCCATCACCTTCGGTTGGGCGACGAAGGAGGAGCTGCAGGTGCTCCGGTCATCCGGATACAGCGTCAACGAATTAATGGTGAAATTTTTCAAAGAACGAAAGATTCGGTTGGTGGACTTCAAGTTGGAGTTTGGCAGGCATGAGGGCGAGATACTGCTCGGCGATGAAATCAGTCCCGATGGATGCCGCCTGTGGCACTGGGACACGGGTGAGAAGATGGATAAAGATCGCTTCCGGTTCAGTATGGGAAGCGTTGAAGAAAAATATCAGGAAGTCTACAACCTCGTTTGCTCCGATTTAGGATAGGCTAGGGGCATACTTGAAACCTCTCTAAATCCCCTTGCACTCTATTTTGACTGGCGGGATGTTTGCGCATTCGATGGATTCGGTCCTGCCGTTGGTTACGGCTGCGCAGGCAGTGCTTATACCGGTCATGATGGTTTCCTCTTTCGCCATCCCCTTCACTTTCTGGCAGGATTTTACGCCTTTGTACTCGACGCAAATTTCGCACTGGTGTTGGCTGCCTGACCATATCATCGTGAACGACAGATAGCCGATGAAGGCTAGGAATACGATGGTGACGATGCTCCCCTTGCTCATGACTTCTCTTCTTGGGTGGAATAGATTTTTGGGTTGGTCAAACCGTTAGATGTGAAGTAGTGTTTTCGGTAAAAGATCAACTCTTCCAGTGATTCGCGCACATCGATCGAGGCCTTGTGGCTTTCACTCTTCTTGGGAGGTTTGGGTCCGTCCGGATACCAGCGGCAGGTCAACTCCTTGATCGATGTGACATCGATGCTTCGGTAATGCAGGTAGTCGTAGAGTTTGCCCATATATTTGGACAGGAACCTCCGGTCATGCGCGATGGAATTGCCGCATAATGGGGATGTGTTCTCTGGGCAATACTGTTTGATGAATTCCAGAGTCTGCCGTTCCGCCTCGGCGACGGTAATTCTGGATTTGCGTACGCGCTCTATCAACCCCGAGGCGGTGTGGTGTTTCTGATTCCAGTCGTCCATCCGTGCCAAGATATTGTCTCCCTGATGAATGGCCAAGTCAGGCCCTTCGGCGAGGATATTGAGGTCGAAGTCGGTGACTAGGCTGGAAATTTCGATGATGACTTCCATGTCCGGATCCAGCCCGGTCATTTCTAGGTCCATCCATACCAGATTAAGTTTTGATTGTTTATCCATTAGCTGTTCCATTCCGGTGCAGTTGATATAACGAGTAGGGCCTGATAATAACAAAGGGGAACAGATCATAACAACCGGATCTGTTCCCCTTTTAGAGGAGGAGTTGGTGGAAATCGGCTAAGTAGCCCTTTCCACCCAGAAAGGAGGAGAAAAGTACTGTGGCTAGTATAGGGGGCAAAGATTAAAAAATAATTAACTAAACATTAAAATTTTTTAACATCTAGAGATAAAATATAGTTTTAAAAATCAATGGGTTGTTGGTTTGCTTGGGGCTGTACTTCACTTTTTTGGACCGGTCTTTTTAGAGGGGCCCTTGATTCTCGGGTCTTTTTGGATTGTGAAGAAGCGGGTCAGCGAAGGAAGGTTTTCGGATCAAAAACGGTTCTTTCGTAAGTTTCGCGGATCAGCTTCAGGTTGTTAGTGACCCAGAGATCGGAAAAGTTGGGGGGGAATTGTGCGAAATGTTTGATTTGTGCGCTCATGACCCGGGTGTTGCGGTGCCATGAAATATTTTTTTTCTTTTTGAACAATTGGGCTGCTTCAAGAATTACCTCTACGGCTTCTCCGGGGTTACGGTTGGCAAACAGGCAGAGCCCGAGCCCGACATAACCTAGCCCTTCTTCCGGGTTCAGTGCAACAGTTTTCCTGAAGGTGTCAACGGCTTCCTGGAATTTTCCGGTACCACTCAAAAAATTGGCGAGGTGGAAATGGGCGTCGAAGCTTTCAGGGGCGGCCTGGACTGCAGACCGGGCGGCGTCGATGGATTGCCGGAACTGGTCGAGTTTGAAATAGGTACCTGCCAGTTTCAGTCGGGCGTAGGCGACCCGCTTTTTATTGGTATCCGTTGTGGCGAGTTTTTCCCATGCCTGGGCGGCCTCGTCTAGGAATCCCTGTTTGTCTAGGGTTTGCGCTTTCTTAAGCCAGTGGTCTGGGGGTTCTGCTAGTACTGGAGCCGCAACGATTCCCACAAGGATCCAGGCAGGAACAATGTGAAGGAGCATACGATTCATAAGTTGGGTGCCCTTAACTGGTCAGGGTTTGCTTGAGTGGGGCGGTACTTTTCGGTTCATCGAGAAGCATCTCTTTTGATTCGATCAGTTGGCGTAGGGCTTTCTCAAGAGCGCGTACGAACCGGTCCTCGTTTACCATGATTTCCCGAACATCCTTGGGATGCAGGTAAAAAATGTTGGAAACGGTTTGCTGATGAGTGTGGAGTACGGCTTTTTGAATGCTTACGTTGAATTGCGAGAACACTCTGGCCATCACCATGAAGGTACCGAAAAGATCGTGGGTTTCTACCTTAATTGCCCGGCCGATAATACTCACCTTGAGTTTGACATCCTTGATCTTGCTCTGCTCTGGAGAAACAGGCAGGGAGCGTCCCTCAAGAACTTGGGACAGAGGCTCTTCGTTGACACAAATCCGCTTCAAATCTTCACGCACCTGTTTCTGCAGGAAGAAGATGTTGTCATAATCGATAGGGGCGCCGATTGAGCTGGTTACCTTGAAGATATCGAAGACATGGTCGCGGAGAGTATGGATGTCTGCCTCAACGATACTCAGTAGATTGAAGGCCAATATAGCGGAGAACTGATAGAGCAGTCCGGGTCGATCCTTCGAACAGATGATAAGTTCCGAAGCTTGCGCCGGCTTGAACAGCAATCCAGCGGCGAATTGTTCCTGTGACTGGGAGAAATCGTTGTAAATTTCGAGATGCGATTGCACCTCCTTGGGAAGGCGCACCATTTTCAAAAAATCCGTTTTGACTGACTGGGGCACATTCTGTCGTTTTTTGTGATGGAGTGTGTGCTGGTAAAACATTTTCAGCTGCTCGACCTGTGAAGAAGACATTTTCATTTTGGTGCCACCCCGATCGGAATAGGTCAGCAAAAGAAGCATTTTGAGCCGCTCAGGGTCGTGGCTGACCAGATCCCAGATCATATCGTAGGTATCGTCTTCTTCCGGATCGAGTAACAATAGGTCATGCATCATCAAATGTTTTTCGACCAGAAACGCGATATCATTTGCACGTCGACTATTTTTGGTGTAGCCCAAGTTTTCCAGGATAGAAGGAACCATACGGGCGCCGAGTAGTTCTTCGTTCTGTCCTTCGGTGCGAACTCCTTTGCCAATGTCGTGCAAGAGAACAGCAAGTTTTAAAGTCGTTTTATCCCGTAGCGAATGATAGAGATCGACCAGGAAAGGGTCGGTTTCCTTGTCTATTTCCATTCCGTTCAGAACATCCAGCGCAGAGAGAACATGCATGTCTGTTGGGAAATGATGAACGTAAATGTCTTGTAATAGTCCACAGATATTTTTGAATTCCGGGAGATAAAAATTCTCCAGCAAACCGAATTCGTGCATGAGGCGAAGCGCTTTAGCAAAGTATTTTCCATTGATGACACGCTTGAAATAGGATTGGACTTCCCGCTGGTCCTCCCGGTCGATGAATATAGGGCACATCTGATCGATATGGTGTTCGACTGCGCGGGCGATCGGGTAGGACAAAAAATAATTTTTCTCCGCCACCCACGCGAATATTTTGAACACGCTTTTTGGGTGCTCGGAAAACAGTACCCCCGGTTCCTTTTCCAGAAAGATCTGATCCTCTGAGTTGACCGCGAAATGACGGGAAAGGTTTTTTACCTTCCGTGTGTCCGGGGTCATGCTTTCCCAGAACAGGTTGCGGCTGTACCGCTTCAAGGGGTAGGCCGCTTTATAAAAATATTCGTGGAAAAATTCTTTTACCTCGAATCCCATTGACTGCGCGATCTTTTCCCAGACCTCATAACTCATCACGTCTCGGTGCGCTCCTTTTTGGTGGCAGTGAAGAAGGAGCCGAACTCTTGCCAGAAAGGCGAATGCAGTTTGCATATTCTTGAATGCAGGCGCGCTCAAGCCCCCTCGGTCGAACAGTTCGTCAAGAAGTTCGAACTGGTTACTCCGTTCCAAATCTTGTTTCAGCCGAGTTAGTACCAGGGCCCAGTAAAGGCGGCGCAACTCTTCCTTGACGTTGGGTTCCTGTTGAAACACTGTATTTCGTACGTCGTAACAGTTTTTGCGCTGGTAGCAATGCTTGAGTAGACTTTCTCTGTGAAGTAGGGCTGCTGTCTTGACGATGCTCTTGAACTCTGCATAAATGGTGTTACTACCCGCGACCAACCGGTTTTCAAGCAAAGAAAAAAAGTCCGGTAGCTTTTCTGTGTTCAGATCTTTGCCAACAGTATCGATTTCGGCGTAACAGGAACTGGCCGAGGTCTGAAAAATATTCTGGTGAATAAAAAGATACTCCAGATGTTTGACAATTTGCTCGGTGTCCTCTGCCTCCTCATTGGTGGGATCAGGTTTGGCTACGACCTGTATATCCACGTCCGACCGAAAATAAACCTCTTCCCGACCGTATCCGCCGCGGGCGATCACTGCGATAGGCGTGTCTTCGGGTTTTAATTTTTTCTGATGGGTTTGATTGTATAACCAGACGGCGACTCGAAAGGAAGTTTGAAGAGTTGTGTCGACCAGTGCAGAATGATTCAGTAATAAGAGATGACAGTTATCGGTATGGGGCAGGCTGTCTTTAAGGCGTTGGATCTCGGTGTTGACCAGTGGGGTGATTCGGTTTTTGAATTCTAGATAGAATTTTTGTGGATTGGATTTTTCCGGAGCGGGAAAGTTTTCTAAACAGATCAGATCATCGAGGGAAGCCTGCAGTTTGCTGCGGTAGTTTTCGCTGAGAGTTCTGTTGGATTGATGGAATTCACTCATGGGACGCCTGCATGGTCACCGGTTGAGCATTACGAAATAGAAAATCTTATAACGAGTGTTAACCGAGAGAAACTCCGATCAGAATAAACTATTTCTCTTTTTTTTCAAGGAGATACCTCCTATTTTCTTAGGTTGAGAGAACTAGCGGGGGGATATTCAATTCAGGCTTCGGCCCATCAGTTCGATGAAGGGTCTCAGGTTTTGTATCAAATTAGCAAAATTCTTGGGTGTTAGCGACTGCGGTCCGTCCGAGAATGCATTAGCAGGGTCGGGGTGCACCTCAATCATGAGCCCGTCCGCCCCACAGGCGATGGATGCTCGTGACATGGCCTCGACCAGGTCCCAGTGGCCCGTGCCGTGGCTGGGGTCAATGATGATGGGCAGGTGCGATTCTCGCTTGATCACTGGAACACAGCTCAGGTCTAGCGTATTCCGGGTGGCTGTTTCGAATGTTCGGATCCCGCGCTCGCAAAGTATGACGTTGGGGTTGCCCTCTGCGAGAATGTATTCGGCCGACATGAGGAACTCCTTGACCGTCGTCATCATTCCACGCTTGAGTAGGATGGGTTTTTTTAGATTTCCCAACTCCTTGAGGAGGGAGAAATTTTGCACGTTGCGTGCCCCCACCTGCATGATGTCCGCATACTTTGCCACCAGATCCACCTCTCGTGGGTTCATCACTTCGGTGACGATGGGAAGTCCGCTTTCCTTTCTCGCCGCATCAAGGAGCTTGAGCCCCTCCTCTTCCAGCCCCTGGAAACTGTAGGGCGAAGAGCGGGGCTTGAAGGCCCCACCGCGTAGAAAATTGGCCCCGGCTTTCTTTACCAGTTTGGCGGTCTGGCAGATTTGCTCACGGTTTTCGACTGAACAGGGGCCGGCCATCACGACGATGGTTTTCCCTCCTATGGGAACGCCTCCAACCTCGATGATTGACGGCGTGGGTTTAACCTCCCGGCTGGCCAGTTTGTAAGCTTTTAGGATGGGGATTACGTTCTCCACGCCGGACATGGACTCGAGGGCTTGGAGCTGGTCTTTACCCCGTTCATCTCCGACGGCGCCGATGACCTTGCGCTCCACGCCGACGATCTCGTGGACTTTATAACCCAATGCCCGGATTTTATTTTCAACCGCCTCGACCTGATCGGGAGAGGCATCGGCTTCCATGACGATGATCATTTTTTTTATTGAAGGGAGGGTAAAATTTAACGCTAGCATACGGCAAAATTTGAGTCAAGAAAGACCGGGGCACCCATGTTGGGGCATAAAACAGATGTTTTCTGAAGGCGGCGTCCATCTGACTTTACACGCGGTGGTTTCTTTCACCCCATCGCTCATGAGTCGTACAATTACTTTTTGACAGGTTTTAGGAATTATGCTAAACCAAGCGAAGTTAGTAGCCCCCCCCCAGTTGGAGACTCACCTCATGGAAGTCAGGATCGATAAAGACACTTTCCTTAACGGAGTTCAGAAGGTTCAGGGAATCGTGGAGACCAAGGGTGCGATGCCCATCCTCTCCCACCTGCTCATTACCACCGAAAAAGACCGCATCGGCATTCAGGCAACCGACTTGGAAATTGGTGCTAAGGGGTATTATGCGGCCAATGTCATTTCTTCGGGAGAAGTGACTCTCAATGCGAGGAAATTGTTCGATATTTTGCGTGAGCTCCCGAGCGAAGAAGTTCATATGATCCGTGAGGACAACCACTGGATTACACTCAAGTGTGGCAAATCAAAATTCCGCTTGCCTGGAATGCCGGCACAGGACTTCCCCCCGTTCCCCGATTTTAGCCAAGACAGCTTGATCCAGTTTAGTAGTAAACTCCTGAAGGAAATGATCCGCAAAACCTTTTTTGCATTGTCACCGGATGAGACTAGGCAGGCTTTAAACGGTTTATTATTGGAAAAAGAAAACGGGAAGGTCAATATGGTAGGGACCGACGGACACCGACTGGCCGTCATCCAGCGCAAGCTGGAGAAAACTGCCAAGGGTGATAAACAAAGCTACCTCATCCCAAAAAAAGCTGTGGCTGAACTGCTGAAACTCATCGAGGATGAGGGGTCCTCCTTCTCTTTTTCATCTAAGAATAATCACTTGGCCTTCATTCATGGCGATCAGGTGATTGTTTCCCGAAAAATCGATGGCAAGTTTCCAAATTACCAGCAGGTCATACCGTCCGACAATAAGATTCAAGTTCAAGTCAACCGAGACGTTCTGCAACATGCATTGAAACGAGTCGCCCTTTTAGCGGATGAAAAATCCAGGATGGTCCGGTTTGATATTCAGTCGGGCAACATCACCTTGGCAGCTGACACGACGGAACTGGGCGCCGCCCGCGAGGAAGTAGCTGTCTCCTATTCTGGCAAGGAGGTCTCTATTGGACTCAACGCCAAGTATGTTCTCGATGTATTGAGCGTGATCGACGATGAGGAAATCATCCTTAACCTGAAAGACCAGAACTCTTCCTGCCTCATTACCTCAACGGGCGACAAAGAATACCAGAGCATTGTCATGCCCATGCGCTTGTAGGGTAACTTTGCTTACAGGTCGAAGAACTGGTCCAACTTTTCATCGCTCCGCGGCATTTTCCCCGTGACCCCTTCCCAGATTTCCCGGGTTTCCATGCACATGTAGACGTTCAGGTCGGCGGAATATTTCTTGAGGTATTCGCGTAAGGTTTCATAGGCTTGGTTTCTGAGGGGCCTCAGATAGCGAAACTTCCCATCTTTGCTGGGAACATGTTCTCCCGTGAATAGCCGGGTGTCCTTGTGTCGTTCCCGGACGATCTGTTTGAGCGGAGCGCGGTACCGGAAACTACCAAGGCTCACCCATTCAATTTGTGAAGGCGACAGCACCTGAAGCGTTTCATCGATCAGGCTACAATACCCCTTCTTCCACCCGGGAAAAAGGATGACGGGATCTAGGTGGATGCCGATCTTATATCCCTTTTCCGCACATCGGCGAGCTGCTTCCAACCGTTGTCGCAGTCCGGGCGTTCCTTTTTCCTCGCGGTCGATGACTGCTTGCGGGTTCAGCGACCAGGACACGATTACGTTTTTAGGGTTTTTGTGATTCAGTAGATTTTCCACTTGATCTGATTTTGTTTTCAACTCCAGCACGGCATTCTCTGTCTGGTTAAAAAAAGGGATCAGGTGACGGGAGTAAGGAATCGCTTCGTCCAAAGCGAGACTATCAGTCAACTCTCCCGTGCCTACTCGAAACGCGCGATCCGGGTGAGCCGTGAATACCCCATCAAGTTCCTCCAATAGATCTTCGATATTGACATACGCAATCAGTAACGGATTGTTCTGTAAAAAATCTTGTAGGAAGCAATACGAACAGTCGTAGATACAGTTTTTAAACAGGTTGACGACGTAGTAATTACAACAGACCATTCCTGGGCTGATCCCCGGGCATTTTTTGAGAAACGATCCTTTGAACCGGGTCAACGCTAGTCGGCGTTTGCCCGCTCCGAACAAGTCGGGCGACGTCTGCCGGATTTCCTCCACTGCATCTTCGGCGGCGACGTTTTGCCGAACTGGGGCGCCTGGGAACCGACCGAGGATCTCCCGGGTTAGGGGGTGATCGGCGATCGATCCATCAACATAGATGACTTCCGGGATAAAGGGCATGATTTTAAAGCAACGCAGAGATTTTATAAATGATTGATTTTCTTGAAATTATAATGCACAATGC
>CAZVZT010000004.1:0-3507 GCA_964631515.1 uncultured Nitrospinaceae bacterium | reverse complement strand
TCGGAAACTCACCCCCTCGATCTTGTTCAGTCTCCTGTTGGTATTGTCCGTTGGGCTTAATATCTACTTTCTAGTTTTTCAAAACAGCTCAGATTTATTAGGCAACGTGCATGCTACCGAACCGAAAGAAGTGAAGAGAGTCAAAGTACCGGTGGCCGTGTTGGTAGACGATGCAGTAGAACCCAAGCTGCCAACGGTGGCGATTCGTGAGGAAGAACCGATATGGAAGGATCGGCCTAGCGAGAAGCAGGTTTTTAATGTGAAACGAACCTCGCTTGATTCATCGGGTCACTTTCCTGGAAGAAATATTCAGGCGTTGCGGGTTAGGGTCAAAAACTCACTCAATTATACCATTTGCCGGACCATGAATGCAGCTGAGTGTGGCCCGTTTGCCGCCCAACTAGGGCGCCTGCTGGCTTGGTTCCTCGATGTCAACCGGGACTTGCGTAAAGGAGACCATCTCGACGTGGTGTACGAGCGATTGGATAACCAGGGTCAGTTTAAGATCCTCCATTTGAGCTATGAGAGCGGTTATCTAGGCAAGACCCTGGACGCCAATTTTTACAAAGCAACCGGTATGACGCATGGGAGCTATTTCGATCGGGAGGGTAAAGAGATCCCTCAACGCATTATAGGAAAGCAATCGCCGATTGCCGACTACGTAGAAATCACTTCCCTTCCCGGAGACTTCCGCAAGGGACGTCGAGGTCACCACGGTACCGATTTTAAAGCCGAAGTTGGAACGCCGATCCATGCTACATTTGACGGAAGAGTTCTCCGCATCAATTGGAATGTGCGGGCCAACGGGTACTGTATCGAACTCGACCACCCGGCGCAAGGGATCAAGACCCGGTACCTGCATCTAAGTCGGGCGCTCGTTAAACGCGGACAGTACGTTAAACAAGGTGAGGCCATCGCCCAATCCGGAAATACCGGCCGCTCCTTCGCCCCCCACCTCCATTATGAAGTCTTGAGCCGCGGCAAAAAGAAAACCATTTATAATCCATTCAATTTCAAATACCATAAGACCTTCCGTCGGAAAATCTCCAGCCAGGAAACCGGTGATTACCTGATGATGGTTAGTCGCTACGACGCGATCCTTCAGGCAAATGAAACTGCCGGGAAAACTCAGGTGAGTTAGAGCCCCCTTTTAACTATTTTGTATCCTGTGACCGGGGCAGGGAGTCTGTGCCGATGCCTCGTGCCGGCAAACAATCCAGAAAAAGCAAAAAGAAAAAAAAACCACCGGTACAGGTTCGCATCGGTAAAATTCTGTTTGATCTGGTTCTATTTTTTCTCGCCTTCACGGTGATTCCCGTTCTAATGTACCGGGTCATCAATCCACCGACCACGGCGTTGCTATGGATGCGATGGGCTGAAGCGGGGTACGTGGAATCTCATCCTAGGTTTTTCAAGCGTTGGGTACGACTGGACCAAATCTCACCACACCTCGTCCGCGCCGTTATTGCCGCAGAGGACCAGAAGTTTTTTTATCACCGAGGATTCGACTGGCAGGCCATCGAGGGGGCGATCAAGGTCAACCTGTACACGGACCGTACAGTGGGTGCCAGTACTATTTCCATGCAGACTGCTCGCAACGTTTTTCTGTGGCAAAAACGGAATTGGCTGCGTAAATCACTGGAAGCTTGGTTTACAGTCCTGATCGAGGCGCTCTGGAGCAAGGAGCGCATCTTAGAGGTTTACCTGAATGTGATTGAATGGGGGGATAGTCTGTTCGGATGCGAAACCGCGTCGCGCCATTATTTTAAACACGCTTGTGAAACCCTCTCTCCGGTCGAGGCGGCTTGGATGGCTTCGGTTTTACCCAGCCCACGGAGTTGGTCCGTGATGAATCCGCAACCTCATGTTGCTGATCGCCAGTCGAAAGTTCTTAGAGCGATGAATCGTGTCCAGATCCCGGTGCGCTATTAGCGGAAATCATGATTAAGATCCAAATCTCAAAGACACTGCAGGAGAAAATCCGTAAGGGGTATCCTTGGATATTTCATTACCAGGTGCAGAATGAAACTGTCGCAGGAAAGCCGGGAGACCTGGGTGTGGTATACGATTCTAACAACCGGTTCCTTGCGATTGGGTTGTTTGACCCCGAATCCGACATCCGCCTGCGCATTCTACAACTTGGGAAACCCACCAACATCGACGCAGCGTTTTTTAATGGCCGCCTGAAACAGGCTCTTGCACTTCGCGAACCGCTGGCGGGTAAGGACACCACCGGTTATCGGATCGTCAACGGCGAGAACGACGGGTTTCCTGGACTCGTTCTCGACCGCTACGAGAATACGGCAGTTCTTAAACTGTATACCTCTTCCTGGAAACCCTATTTGAAAATTTTATTACCGCTGTTCAGGAAAAACTTGCCCATTGACCGGTGTGTCCTGCGCTGGAGCCGCAAGGCGGGGGCTTTAGCGAAAGATTCTGATGGGTGGGGCGATGGGCAAGTCCTTTTTGGAGCACCAATAGCCGGTCCGGTTCGGTTTCTCGAGCATGGGTTTAGCTTTGAAGTTGATGTGCTATCTGGACAAAAGACAGGTTTTTTTTTGGATCAGCGGGATAACCGTAAGCACGTTCTTTCTCTATCAGCAGGAAAATCCGTTTTGAACGTGTTTAGTTATACCGGTGCTTTTTCCGTTTACGCTTTGGCTGGAGGATGCCGATCAATTTTTGAGATCGACTCCAACCCTATCGCCCTCACCGTTTCGAAGCGGAACCTTCAGTTGAATTTTTCCGAGCGGGTCTTTTCCTCAGAGGAGTTCGATCAATTGCAGGGAGATGCTTTCGAAATGCTGGCCAGGCTCGAAACTCAAAATAAAAAGTTCGACTTGGTGCTTCTTGACCCGCCAGCGTTTGCAAAAAGAAAAAAACAAATTCAGGTTGCGTTGAGTGCGTACGCTCGCTTGGTGGAGGCGGGAACCAAACTTGTCTCGAAGCGGGGCATTCTTTTTGCCTCGTCTTGTTCGGTTCATGTGGGTTCTACAGAATTTTACGAAGCCGTATTTTCGGGGATCCAGGCGGCTGGGCGGAGTTATCGGGAATTACGCCGTACCGGGCACGCATTGGACCATCCGGCGACGTTTGCGCACGGCGCCTATCTGAAGGCAATTTACTGCAGAGTAGATTCTTAGGGGGTTGATTTTAAAGGAATTGCTAGCCTAACGGGCCTGTGTGCTGCGGGGGGCTTGATCTCCTGCTTTGGGGTACTGCTGGGCGCTGAAACGAATTGGTGTTCGAAAAAAAGTTGCTGTTTGTAAACTATCTTTTTCTCTTCTTTGCTTTTTTCTTTGTTGCTTTTTTCTTTGCTTTTCTTTTTGGTGCTTTTTTCTTTGCTTTTTTCTTTGTTGCTTTTTTCTTTGCTTTTCTTTTTGGTGCTTTTTTCTTTGCTTTTTTCTTTGCTTTTTTCTTTGTTGCTTTTTTCTTTGTTGCTTTTTTCTTTACTTTTTTCTTTGTTGCTTTTTTCTTTGTTGCTTTTTTCTTTGTTGCTTTTTTCTT
>CAZVZT010000003.1:9181-27829 GCA_964631515.1 uncultured Nitrospinaceae bacterium | reverse complement strand
TTTCTCTGGCGGGAACCACGGGCAGAACATGTCGATGAGCCCCTTGAACGCCCCACTCTAAACCGCAGGCCTCACTCTATCATGGACTCGAATTCGAACGAATTGAAAATCAACCCGGAGAAGATGGACTTCCGTGCCTACTCCATCTCTTGGAATCTAACGAAAAGGTGCAATCTCAATTGCGATCACTGCTATCTGGACGCAAACTTCCGGGGCGGATTCCGCACAGATGAATTGAGCACGGACGAATGTCGGAGAGTGATAGACCAGATCGCCGAGGTTAATCCGAATGCCTTCCTCATCCTCACGGGAGGTGAGCCCTTGTTACGCCCGGACATCTATGACCTCATCCGCCACGCTGCTGAAAAAAAGTTCATGGTAGTGCTGGGCACCAACGGAACACTCATCAACAAAATCAACGCGGAAAAGATCAAGGCAGCTGGAGCTCATGGCGTAGGCATCAGCATCGATTCGATGGACGCAGCAAAACATAACACGTTCCGCGGTGTCCCTCTCGCATGGGAACGCTCAATGGAAGCGTTCGACGTCCTCAACGAAGTCGGTGTCGATTTCCTTGTCCAGATGTCAGTCTCGGACATGAACTACAGGGAAATCCCCGACGTGGTGGCTTTCGCTGAAAAGGCGGGCGCAATCGCGTTCAACCTGTACTTCCTGATCTGTACAGGACGCGGTCAGGGCAACACTGACATCTCCAATGCCGCCTACGAGGAAGCTCTGAAACTCCTCTATGAACAGCAGATGAACTACAAGGGACGGTTGATGATCAACTCAAAATGCGCGCCACAATATAAGCGGGTGGTTTATGAGAACGATCCTGATTCGGTATATACGCGCACATATTCGGGAGGGTGTCCGGCGGGCACCCATTACAGCAGAATCTCACCTGAAGGAAACCTCACGCCCTGCCCGTTCATCGAAGAAACCGTCGGCAATTTAAAAACCTCATCATTCAAAGACCTGTGGCAGAACGCGCCGCTTATGGTTCAGTTGCGCAACCGCAAACAGTTGGAAGGAAGATGTGGAACTTGCGAGTTCTCCGCCATGTGTTCCGGTTGCCGCGCGCGGGCCTTTACTGAGACGGGGAACTACATGGCCCAGGACCCATCTTGCGATTACGAGCCAGGAAAACACGGCGGCAAGGAGATCACACTCAAGATCGAGGACACGCTTGGGCTTGAGGTAGAATACCGCACAAGCTGGACACCGGAAGCGAAGCAAAGGCTGGAGCGTATTCCGTCATTCGCGCGAGGCATGGTGGTGAAAGGGATCGAGCGGTTCGCCGAAGAACGGAACATCACGATAATCGACGAAGCTGTCGTCAAAAAATCGCGCGAAGAAATGATAGAGAAACGCGGCGCGATGTTCCCCTTCCTCAAGAAGTTCATCAATTCCGAAAAATGATGCCAGCGGCACCTATTCGCGTCTCTGCATGAGGACGATTTTTCTACTTTCGTTCTATGACTGACCCTTCTTATAAAGGTCGCCGACACGAAACCCACCACGGTCCTGTTGGTCAATCTGCGCCTGACGCGTATCTTCCACGTCCTGTTTCCCCAAAGCTTCGGATACTTCGATCTGGTAGTTTTTCACCGCACGGTACAATGGATGCGTGATATCGAGTTTTAGGTTGGTGAGTGCGGCGGTGAAGTCACCCTTGCCGTCGGGCGTGAGTTTACACACCAACTCACCCGAGTCATCACTGCGGTGGACATCCGTCACCGTAAGCGGGGTTTTGTTTTTGATCTGGAACCCCATCTCTCTTAGCAGGGTCAATACTGCTCCGCGGCCGTAAACCCGGAGTGGAAGATGTTTCAAAAGCTCGGTCAATAATTGTTGAGCGTCCACCTAGTTTACCTCGAATATTTCAAATGAATTGCAAACCAACCTACCAAACAGTCCCTTAGTGTCAATTATAAAAAATCTTTGGGGCTTGGCCTTTCTTACTCAAAACCCCTAATCTCACAAACAGTTAAGCGGTTGACTTGGGCTAATTCCATCATCTATAATCGTCCGACTTCCCTGTTTTCTAGTTTTGATTGGATCATGACCACCAAATCACGCATGGCTGAAAAACCTAAATCCAAGTGTAATAATAGTTTAGAGTTGATCGGGTCGACACCCTTAGTTAGACTGAATAATGTTGTCCCACCAAATGGGTCCACTATTTACGCCAAACTGGAATTTTTAAATCCCGGTGGCAGCGTCAAGGATCGAATCGCCCTGTCGATGGTGGAAGATGCCGAAAAGCAGGGGATTCTAAAACCCGGTTCTACCATCATCGAGCCCACCAGCGGTAATACAGGGATCGGTCTGGCACTCGTCGGCGCAGTGAAGGGCTACAACGTCATCCTTGTAATGTCGGAGAACATGAGTGCCGAGCGGCGGATGATCTTGGAGGGTTTTGGAGCAAAGACTGAACTGAGCCGAGCCGAGTTCGGTATGGAGGGCACCATAGAGCGGGCGGAAGAGTTGGTGGCGGAAAACCCTGACTACTTCATGCCGCAACAGTTTAATAACACCGCTAATCCTGAGGTCCACCGACAAACAACCGGACCTGAGATCATTTCCGCCATGAACGGCGAACCGGTGCACGCCTTCGTTGCCGGCATTGGTACCGGGGGAACAATCACAGGCTGCGGAGAAGCTTTGAAGGAGCAATTCGACGACGTCAAGATCGTCGGTGTTGAACCAGCGACCTCCGCCGTCCTTTCGGGAAAAAATCCTGGCCCCCACAAGATCCAGGGAATCGGGGCCGGGTTCAAACCGAAAGTATTGAACATGGAAATCTTAGATCGCATCCTCCCTGTCAGCGATGAGGATGCTTTTACATTTTCGCAAAGGTTGGCGAAGGAAGAAGGCCTTCTGTTGGGGATATCTTCGGGAGCCGCTACCTGCGCCGCCTATCAAATGGCAGAGGAGCTGGGACCCGGCAAGAACATTGTGGTCATCCAACCCGACACCATGGAAAGATATTTTAGTTTTTTAAATTACTTTTAAAGGAACAAGCTAGATGGGGCACGTCAAAGGATTGCGTTGTAAAGAATGTAAAAAGGATTTCCCAAAGGAACCGATTCACGTCTGTGAGTTTTGCTTCGGTCCACTGGAAGTCGATTACGATTACGAAGAAATTGGGAAACGAGTTACCCGGAAATCCATTCAAGCGGGTCCCCCGTCCATGTGGCGTTACAAGGAACTGATGCCCATCGACGAGGACTACAAGGTCGGCGAGCATGTCGGTTTCACTCCGTTGGTACGCGCAAAAAACCTGGGCAAGGCTCTCGGACTCAACAATCTATATGTGAAAAACGATTCGGTCAATCATCCCACTTTTTCATTCAAAGACCGGGTCGTTGCTGTAGCGGTTTCCAAGGCAATTGAATTTGGATTCGACACTATCTCCTGCGCATCCACCGGCAACCTGGCTAACTCGGTCGCCGCTCATTCGGCGGAAGCCGGACTGAAAAGCTTTATTTTTATTCCCGACGGACTGGAGGCGGGAAAAATTCTCGGGACTCTGGTCTACGGAGCTCAGTTGGTTGCCGTAAACGGAAGCTACGACGATGTCAACCGACTGTGCAGTGAAGTCGCTGCACATCATAAATGGGCTTTCGTCAACATTAATATCCGCCCTTATTATGGTGACGGATCAAAATCGTATGGATACGAGATCGCTGAGCAATTGGGCTGGAGAACACCAGACAATGTCATCGTTCCGGTCGCGGGCAGTTCACTCATCACCAAGATCTGGAAAGCGTTTCATGAATTCCAAGCGCTTGGCCTGCTCGACGGCAAGGTCCAGACCAAGGTATTCGCGGCACAGGCTACCGGTTGTTCGCCCGTCACCACCGCCATCAAAAACGGTACTGACGTCATCAAGCCGGTGAAACCCAACACCATCGCTAAATCTATTGCCATCGGGAATCCAGCGGACGGGTATTACGGAGTAAAGACCGCCAATGAAAGCGGCGGCTATGGTGAAGATGTCACCGATGTGGAAATCATAGAAGCAATGAAGCTTCTGGCAGAGACGGAAGGGATCTTCACCGAAACGGCTGGCGGCGTTACCGTGGGCGTCACGCAGAAACTGGTCAAACAGGGGCGCATCAAACCCGACGAAACTACGGTGATCTGCATAACTGGAAACGGGCTTAAAACGGTGGAAGCGCTAGAAGGACACTATGCCGCCCCTACTGTAATTGAACCGAAGCTAGATAGCTTCGAAGACGTGTATTCTAACAGTGCAACGGTTTGAAGGAGAACTAAAACATGGCAGTTAAAGTAAGAATCCCCACCCCCCTGATGAAGCTGACTGACAACCAGGCAGAAGTGACGGCCGAGGGTAGCACCATATCCGAAATACTCAACCATCTGGAATCACAGTTCAACGGCATCAAGGAACGAATCTGTGAAGAAAACGGTTCGCCCAGACGGTTCATCAATGTCTACCTTAACGAAGAAGATATTCGCTTTTTGGATGGCGAACGCACTGCAGTCAAGGACGGAGATGAAATTTCAATTATTCCGGCCATCGCCGGTGGAACAGGAGCTCGATGATCGATTTCACCGACGAACAGATCGAGCGGTACAGCCGCCATATCATTCTTCCAGAAGTGGGCGGTCAGGGTCAGCAGAAGATGTTGGAAGCTAGGGTTCTACTCCTGGGAGCCGGCGGGCTAGGATCGCCTGCCGCCTATTACCTCGCAGCTGCTGGTATCGGCAACCTGGGTATCATTGATTTCGACCGGGTCGACCTTAGCAATCTGCAGCGACAGATCATTCATTCTACGAAACGGATCGGCATGCTCAAAACCGAGTCCGCTAAGAAAACCATCCAGGACCTCAACCCGGATGTCAAGGTTACCCTATACAACGAAAAACTCGACTCGAAGAACATTATGAAGTTGATCGACGAGTATGACTATATCGTTGATGGGTCGGACAACTTTCCGACGCGCTATCTGATCAATGACGCCTGCGTGATGACCGGAAAAACAATTATCCATGGCAGTATTTATCGGTTTGAAGGGCAGGTCACTGTGTTCAAACCCGGCGACGGCCCCTGTTACCGCTGCCTGTACCCCGAACCCCCACCTCCGGGAATGGTCCCCAACTGCCAGGAAGGCGGCGTGCTGGGTGTGCTCGCCGGGGTCATCGGCAACCTACAGGTGGTCGAGGTACTTAAATTGATCTTGGGAATTGGCAAACCACTCATCGGCGGATTACTCATATACGATGCACTGAACACCGAGTTTCGAAAACTAAAATTGAGGAAGGATGTCGACTGCCCGGTCTGTGGCGAGAGCCCAACCATCAAGGAGTTGGTTGATTATGAAGAGTTCTGCGGACTGCCACGGTGACTTGCTTGAGAAACCAAGGTTATTTCATTTTATTTGAGACGGCTCTCTATAATGGAATCTAGACCAGTATGTCCAAGCTGAAAATGAAACTCACACTCCCAACCGAAGTTCAAACACCCAGTTGTCCGGTAATCACCAATAGCGGGGTGCTCAAGAGTATCGGCAATACCCCTATCATCCGCATCAAAAAACTGGGGCAGGAATTCAAGGATGTCACCATCCTCGCCAAGGCGGAATGGAAAAACGCCGGAGGATCGGTCAAGGCTCGCCCGGCCCTAAAAATGATCGAGGATGGAGAAAAATCCGGCGAACTGACCAAAGACAAAATCATCCTCGACTCCACTTCTGGAAATACGGGAATTGCCTACGCCCTGATCGGTAAGGTCAAAGGATATAAAGTAAAACTGGTGATGCCTGCCAACGTCTGCAAAGAACGTAAGGGCCTCATGGCCGATTTCTACGGTGCCGAAATCGTTACCTCTAGCCCGTTCGAAGGATCAGACGGAGCCATCGTTCTGGCTCAAAAAATTTATGCGGACAATCCGGACCTCTACTTCATGCCGGATCAGTACAATAATGATTCAAACTGGAAGGCACATTACGAAACAACCGCCAAAGAAATATGGACACAAACCGATCACCGGGTCACCCACTTCATCGCCGGAATCGGTACCGGGGGAACCATTATGGGCGCTACTCGCAGACTGAAGGAGTTCAACCCGGATATCCAGTGCTTCGCCATGGAACCTTACGAAGAACTGCACGGACTGGAAGGACTCAAGCACATGGCCAGCTCTATCGTTCCCGGAATTTATGACGAATCCATTCTCGACGGTAAAATCAGTGTCTCCACTGAAAACGCCTATGACATGGTAGAAACTCTGGAAGAGGAAGAAGGTATCCTAGTTGGACACTCCTCGGCAGCAGCGCTGTGCGGAGCCCTAGAGTTGGCTAAACGCGTCAAAAAAGGTGTCATCGCCACCATTTTTCCCGATAGTTGTGACCAATGCTATATCAACTTTGGAAAGTTCAAGGAATACCTGGAAGAACACCACTCCCATAAACTGCCCAAAGCCAACGGGTAAAACACACTTAATAATTCTCAATGAGTAACAGCGCAACATTCATGCGGTTACCGCGAGAATGTTCCTTTTTATTGATAATTATTAATTGATGATTGTTTACTGATCATGCCTCGCTTTCAAAAGCACCTCTTCATCTGCAACAATAAACGCGAAGAAGATGACCCGCGTGGCGACTGCTCCGGGCGCGGAGCCAGTGAACTGATCGATTACGCCAAAGGACGTATTTCCGAAATAGGCTTGAAAGGAACGGTGCGAATCAATAAGGCCGGATGTCTCGATGCCTGCGCCCACGGACCATCAATGGTCGTCTACCCAGACGATATCTGGTACGCCCCAAGAACTAGAGAAGACATTGAAGAGATCATCTCGGAACATATCCAAAATGATCGGATCGTAAAACGGCTCGTCACCGAATTCAAAAAAAAGAAATAAGGGTTGGATTTATGAATGGAGACAAGAGCTGCAAACACTCTCAAACGAGTTTTAAGTTACTTATTTTTTTAGGAGGTCACGATGTCTAGAATGAAAACTTTGTTTGGTCTGAGCATGCTTTTTTTCGGTCTAACCTTTGCGGGCTATGCCGGCGCTGATAGTGGTGGGCTTGTTAAAGTTGATGTAAAAACAGGAACAGGAAAAGAAGCGACTCCGGGTAAGATGGTGAGTGTTCATTATACGGGCTGGCTTTTCGATAAATCCGTCGCCGATAATAAAGGAAAAAAATTTGATAGTTCCCGCGACCGCCCAGGCCACTTCACTTTCCCATTAGGGGCGGGGCGAGTCATCAAAGGATGGGATCAAGGCGTGCAGGGCATGAAAGTGGGCGGGCAACGGACTTTAATCATTCCCCCGTCCATGGGTTATGGTGCACGCGGTGCCGGCAACGTTATTCCACCCAACGCCACTCTAGTTTTTGATGTCGAGTTGATGGGGGTTCAATAAGTAAGAGCAGGGGTTTTTCTTTTCCGTTCGTGGGTCAGAAATCTCTTTTTGATATTTTCCGTTTTTTCACAATCCAAGACCCACCTTAAACTCAGCTAGCGGCCTGCAAGTCATACAGCTTGCGATAAATCCCCTCTTTCCGCAGCAGTTCCTTCTGCGTACCAAACTCGGCGATCATTCCCTCCTTCAACACCAGAATCTTATCGACGTGCTTTAGCGTCGACAAGCGATGCGCAATGATGATCGACGTCCGCCCCCGGATAAGTTCGTGGGTCGCCTGTTGTATATGCCGTTCAGTTTCGGTATCGATACTCGACGTCGCTTCGTCGAGCACAAGAATACGTGGGTCTGCTGCCAGCGCGCGAGAGAACGATAACAATTGTTTTTGTCCGAGCGACAACGTAGCGCCCCGCTCCCGGATATCTTGTTCGTACTTGCCAGGCAACCTGTTGATAAAATGATGTGAATGAACCACCTGTGCTACGGACTCCACCTCGGCGAGTTCGAGGTTCGGATTTCCCAATCGGATATTGTCTAGAATGTTGCCAGAAAAAAGGAAAACGTCCTGCTGGACCAGGGAGATTTGCCGACGCAAATCGTATTTGCTAATTTCCCGGATGGACACGCCGTCCACCAGGATATCTCCCTTGCTGATATCATAAAATCGACACAGGGCATTGACCAGGGAAGACTTCCCCGCTCCGGTCGCACCCACCACGGCGAGGCTCTCTCCTTCTCTAACCGAAAATGAAATATCTTTTAGAACGTATTCATTTTCCTTATAAGCAAACCAAACGTTTTTGAACTCCACATTTCCGCGCACACGCTCGACAGGTAAAGGAGTTGGCGGATCGCTCACATCCTCTGGGGTATCCAGCAACTCGAAGGTGCGCTCCCCTGAAGCGATCGCAGTCTGAATAACGTTGAATTTCTCGGCCAGATCGCGGATAGGTTCAAAAAATTTCTGCAAATACTGTAAAAAAGCAACTAGCACTCCAAGTTGGACTTCGTCCTGAACGAACCGCCCTCCCCCGTACCAGATCACCAGCGCCATCCCTACCGCACTGAACAGGTCAATGGAAGGCAGGTACATAGAATTGTAATGGATCGAACGTAAATCCTCGCGTACTTTATCCTCATTGATCGCCTTGAATTTTTCCTTGTGAGCTCTTTCCCGGTGGAATAGTTGAACCGTCGGCATTCCAGAAAGGTTTTCTTCCAGAAACGAGTTAAGCCTAGTTACGTGAGCCCGGTTTTTTCTTAGGGCATCGCGAGCCCTCACTCGGTAGGCGCGTGTAGCTATATACAGTAAAGGAAATACCACGCAAACGACGAGAGTCAACCTCCAATCAAGGTACAGCATCATGCAGAAAATTCCGGCTAAGGTAAACAGGTCGCTGAAAACAAGAATCAACCCGGAAGTCAACATCTCGTTGAGCACCTCAACATCATTGACCACCCGGGTAACGAGTTTTCCTATTGGATTCTTGTCGAAAAACTTAAACGACATCCGGTGCAAGTGAGCGAAGGTCTGTGTTCGTAAATCGTACATAACCTTTTGTCCGATGTACTGCATAAGATAGATCTGCGCAAACTGGAAGACGAACGCCGTTGCAAGAACCGCCAGGTAGATCCAGGCAATCCGGTCCAACCCTTCAATATTAGAGACCGATATGTAATCGTCGATCGCCACCTTAGTGAGGTAGGGACCAGCCAAGTTCAGAAGTGAAACAAAGAAAAGGAAGAAAACCGCAAGCGCCACCTGTCCAGAGTAGGGTTTCAGATAAGCAAGGACACGCTTGAACAGTGTCCAATCTTGATAGGAGTTTTTCAGGCTTTCCTGATGCAGTTCGCTCATTGCAGGGTGATCCTCATTTCCATGGCCAGTACCTGGTTTTTATAGGTACGCGCGTATTCGCCATCCAAGCGGATCAGTTCATCATGCGTCCCTTCCTCAACGATACGCCCGTCATCCATCATCACAATGCGGTCCGCACCGCGAATAGCAGAGAATCGGTGGGAGATAATCACTGTAGTGGTATTCCGGGTAAATTCACGGATGTCGCCAAGGATGTTTTTCTCCGTCTCGGCGTCGAGACTGGAAAACGCATCGTCCAGCACAAGAATGGAGGGATGCACTAGCAGGGCGCGGGCGAGCGCAATCCGCTGTTTTTGCCCGCCAGAAAGGGACACACCACGTTCACCAACGACCGTTTCTAGCCCGTCGGGAAACCAATCCAAGTCGGGGAGCAATCCGGACCGGCGCACTACGTCATCAATTTCTTCATCCGAGGCCTCGCTTCTTCCCAAGGCGATGTTTTCTCGGATGGTGGCGGAAAACAAAAAAGGTTCCTGATCCACATATCCGATATGTCGTCTCAGGAGGGGCAACGGAATTTCACGAATCGGGTGTCCGCCGATGAATAATGTATCTGGAGCCGTGTCATATAAACGGGGAATCAGTTGAGCAAGCGTAGTTTTTCCTGAACCAATCGTACCAACCACGGCAACAATTTGACCGGGAGAAATGTGCAGGCTGATGTTCTTTAAATTTTCGTTTTCTGCTCCCGGATAGGTAAAGCTGAGTTCACGAAACTCGATCTCACCTGATACGGATGAGGAATCCTCTTTCGCCACAGCAACGTCCTGAACCTTCGGTTGCGCTGCGAAAATTTCTTGCATGCGACTCATCGCGGCCTGACCTTTCTGAGTCAGGTTCACCACAAACCCGATCCCCATCATCGGCCACGAGAGCATCAGGAGGTATCCATTGAAAGCCACGAAAGATCCCAGAGTCATCTCTCCGGCGATGACTGCCTTGCCCCCCACCCATAGGAAAACCAGTGCCGCCACACCGATAGTAAACACTAGCGACGGTGTAAAGATGCCGAATAGGCGAGTCACATGGAGATTCTTCCGAATATATTCTTGGTTGAGTTCGGCAAATTTCCGTTTCTCGGTCTCCTCCTGAACGAAAGCGTGCAATACGCGGATGCCTGCAATGTTCTCCTGTACCCGCGCCGTAATACGGGCGAGATGATCTTGTACCGCCTCGTGGCGGCGGCCGATCTCAGGGAAGTATTTGTAAAAAAGAACTGAAAGCAGCGGCAGGGGAATGAGGACCACCATTGCCAGAGATGGATTAATCACGAGCATGAGGCACACGCAACTGACAATCACCACCACGCAGTCGATCAGAATAAGCAACCCCAGTCCCACGAAATCTCGCGCCGCACGCAAATCGTTGGTAGCGCGCGACATCAAGTCCCCTATCTCCTGCTTCACAAACCAAACCTTGTCCAGCGTCAGGAGGTGAGAGAAGAGTCCGTTAGAAATGTCAAACTCGACTTTGCGGGACGGACCAAACAGAAACTTTCTCCACCCAAATCGAGATAGCGCCTGCACCGATGCCGCGAGGAAGAGTAGCCCACCAAACCCGGCAAGGTCCATGCGCGAAGGCCCCTTGGGAAGCGCATCTATAACCAGCTTGAGGAGCCAAGGAATCACTAACCCTGCAACATCGGTAATCAACAGCGCGGCAATACCGACCGCCATCTCGCGTCGGTATTTACGCATATAAGGAAGGTAAGGTTGGATCCTTTTTAGAATCATGAGTCTCAAAAAGGGATGGTTACGGGAACCGTAACAATGTCGGTATATCAGGTTACCTGTTTTTTAAGCTAAGGTAGCTTATATCCCCTCTTATAGGTCGAGGTTGGCAGCATTCCCCTCATATCGCATTGTGAGAGAGGATCATGACCAGAGTGCCGAGGCCCAGGGCAACCAAATTCTTGTAGCCTTTCTCATGCTCCTCGTACACTGTTGGCAGGAGATCACCAATGGAAATGAACAGGAACGTTCCCGCTGAGATTCCTAGCGCCGTCGCCACGACATACTCCTCCAAACCCTGAAGGGCGAATACTGCGATCAACGCCCCAAAAGGTGTTGCCAACGAGAAAATAAACATGGAAAGGAGAATCTTGCGCCGTGAATATTCTCCGCCTTTCACCAGCAGACTGCTCAACGCCAGTGCAGCGGGAAACTTGTGTATGGTCACCGCGAGAATAATTACCAGGCTCAAATCCATTAAAGCTCCTGCACCGATGGCAACACCATCAAGAATGCTATGGAACCCAATCCCAACATATGCGGCAACCCCAATCTTGTGATAATCGCATTTCTCCTCTTCGCACGGGTGCACCATGATGAATTTTTCCAGGACAAAAATGAGGAAGAATCCGAACATGACCGAGTACCCGAGTTGGGCCCCCAAAATCGGGCCGATCTCAGGAAGAACATGAAAGAACACCGCCCCCAGGAGCACCCCAGCACAAAAACTGATGACAAGACGGAACACCACCTGCGGCCATAGTTTGAACGTGGGGATCCACCCTCCGATCATGGTGATCGCAAACACAAACAGCAGAAATGGATAAAAGGCTACTTTCTCCATAAAAACTCCGGCAGGCGGAAATTTTCCGCCATGATGTTATTAGGACTCAGGCATGCCTGGTTTGAACCAGTTTATTGCTAGTCCTTTGATGTTGAATCGGCTAAGATGGATACAGGAATTCATGATAAAACTCCATGTTATCTTTGCCTGTTGAGATATTTTTGGTGAGTTGGAGAAGTTATCATAAACAGTTTCAATAAGCTACTTGGAATCCGCCGGCCCATCCGCCAAGATTCTCTACGAGCTAACGGGATCACTTCTCTTTCATCTTCATCGGGAACATCCAACCTCTATGCAAGCGATCATCCTAGCCGGAGGCAGTGGCACACGCTTCTGGCCCAAAAGCCGGGAACAACTTCCAAAGCAACTGCTCCGGATCACAGGGCCCAGGACTATGATCCAGAGCACCCTCGACCGCCTGTTGCCGCTCGTTCCGGCCTCCAATCACTGGGTCGTCACTAACGAGCAGCATGCCATGGAAACCTGCCGCCAACTCGCGACACAGAGGTTTTGTGCGTCTCAGCTTCTTGCCGAACCCGTAGGACGTAACACAGCTGCCGCGATCGGATTTGCCGCGCGCATCCTAGGTGAATCGGACCCAGATACAATTATGGGCGTTTTCCCCGCCGACCACGCAATCACCACCCCCGAACCATTTCTCGATCTGCTAAAAGAAGCAGAAGCAGTGGCCCAGGAAGGACACCTCGTTACCCTGGGTATCCAACCATCGGCACCGGAAACCGGATACGGATATATCAAGCAGGGTGCGGCTCTTGATGGAAGCGGATTCAGGGTCGATCGGTTCGTCGAAAAACCCGACGCCCAAACCGCCGCACACTATTTAAAAGAAGGTGGGTACTACTGGAACAGTGGGATGTTCGTGTGGAAAGTCTCTGTACTACTCGACGAACTAAAAACCCATCTCCCAAAACTTTACGATCAACTCGACACCATCGCTGCCAACACCCTTGAGGTTAAGGGAAGATACCCCTACCGTAAGTTAAACAAAATTGGACGAGAAATTTTTGAGTCCCTCGAACCTATCTCTATAGACTATGGCGTAATGGAAAAATCTGATAAGGCTGTGGTTCTTCCCGCTAACATCGGATGGAACGATGTCGGCGCATGGACCGCCCTTACCGAAGTGTCAACAAAAGATTCAGAAGGCAATGTCGTGGAAGGAAAGGTGGTGACGATCGACAGCACCGGATCAATCATCCATGGAAGCGATCGGCTCATCGCTGCACTCGGCGTAAATGATCTCATCGTGGTAGACACTCCGGACGCACTGCTCGTGTGTGCAAAAGACCGGGCACAGGACGTGCGAAAAGTGGTCGAACGCATCAAAAAAGAAAACCACCCCGAGGCCGTCACCTCCTGCACAGAGAACCGACCGTGGGGCACCTACACTGTTCTGCAAAAAGAAACCAATTACCTGGTCAAGCGCATCGAAGTTTTTCCTGGAGAATCGCTCAGCCTACAGTCACACGAACACCGGAGTGAACATTGGACCATCACCACCGGAACCGCCGAGGTTCAGGTAAAAGACAACATCCAAACTCTCACACGCAATCAGTCCATTCACATCCCAAAAGGCGCAAAACACCGCCTCACCAACCCAAGCTCAGATTCTCTCATCATCATCGAAGTCCAGATCGGCGACAAACTCGATGAAGACGACATCACCCGCTACGAAGACAAGTACGACCGTATTTAAATTTAGCTGCGTAAGATTTCTTCCTAATTCCCCCTGTAAAAGGAAAAACTTTTCCCATCCTATCCATCCTGTCGTCTACTGGAAACCCACAACCCTTGTAGAATATTTTTCACCTCATTGGAAATCCACGATATAATGAACAGTTTGGATCGCCTCATCCATTTCTGATGCGTTTTTATGGCTTACCATTCCCTAACAGAATTCATCGAGCAGCTCGAAACCGACAATGAGCTGGTGCGCATCAAGGAGCCAGTGTCGCCTATACTCGAGATCGCCGAAATCACCGATCGCGTATCGAAACAATCCGGAGGCGGCAAGGCCCTGTTATTCGAAAATGTCGAGGGTTCGTCCATGCCGGTCCTTATCAACGCGCTTGGTAGCACCCAGCGAATGAGCACAGCGCTCGGCGTCAACGATATTGAAAAAATTGCGCGCAACATCGAAAAATACCTCAAGATTGCACCACCCTCCTCACTCGCGGATAAGATAAAACTTTTACCGATGCTTCTTCAGGCAGCGGCATTCCCCCCAAAAATCGTCGGTAAGACGAAAGCTTTATGCCAGGAAGTGGTCTTCACCGGCGACGACGTGGATCTCGATATAATCCCCATTCTGCAGTGCTGGCCGGGGGATGCAGGACGCTTCATTACTTTCCCCATCGTGATCAACCGGAGTGCGGACCAAAAGCTTCGAAACGTTGGACTCTACCGCATGCAAGTGTTCGACAAAAAGACAACGGCAATGCACTGGCACATCCACAAGGATGGGGCACATTTTTTTCACGAATACCGAAAACAGAATAAGACCATGGAAGTTGCCGTCGCCATCGGTGCGGACCCAGCGGTCTGCTACGCGGCAAGTGCACCCTTACCTTACGGTATCGACGAGTTCCTGCTGGCCGGATTCATCCGCAAGGCCCCGGTGCCACTGGTTAAATGCAAAACAGTCGACCTCGAAGTTCCCGCAACCGCTGAAATCGTACTGGAAGGATTCATTGATCCTGCAGATATGCGATTAGAAGGTCCATTTGGTGATCATACGGGCTACTACTCGCAGGATGGCGATTATCCAGTCTTTCATGTCACGGCGATCACACACCGAAAGAACCCGGTTTACCTGACCACTATTGTCGGCAAGCCGCCGCAGGAGGATTTCTATATGGGAAAAGCAACCGAGCGCATCTTCTTGCCGCTCATGCGAACCCAACTCCCGGAGATCGTCGACATGAACATGCCCGCCGAAGGCGTATTCCACAACCTGGTCATCGTCTCCATCGATAAGCGATTCCCCATGCAGGCCCGACGACTCATGCACGCGCTATGGGGTATGGGGCAGATGAGCTTCGTCAAAATTATTATTGTCGTAGACGGAAGTGTAGACGTGCATAACATTAATTTGATTGTCGATCGTATTCTCAGCCAGGACCGCCTCGATCGCGGCCTGTTTTTCTCGGAGGGTATTCTCGACGTGCTCAACCATGCCTCGGACCGGCCTTGTTTCGGATCCAAACTAGGTATCGACATAACGGCTCCCCTCGAAGGCGAAGACGGGTTCGACAACACGGTGAAATCTCCAGAGACCGGCACCCCACCCTCCCCAGACACCATCAGGAAAGATTTTCCAGAAATTAAATCTTTTCAGATTTTTAAGCGGAATGTCCAACTCTGTGTCGCCTTTGCCACGCTGGATAAGCAAGGTCCCGGTCAAGGACTTAAACTGATAGAGAAGTTCATGAACAATCCGGACTGCTCCACCGTATCCGTACTCATCGTTCTAGAGGGCCATGAAGATGTGAACGACCTCTCTACCCTAATGTGGAAACTGCTCAACAATATTGATCCGAAACGGGATTTTCACATTTTCGAAAACCGTTTGGGAATCGACGTTACTTGCAAAACTGGTGAGGAAGGGTATCTGCAGGACTGGCCTGCGGAAATTGAAATGTCGGACGAGATTAAACAACGGGTCGATAAGAAATGGAAACACCTATTTAATGAGCAATGAAACTATCGTTTTTTTGAACTGTTTTTTAGTTAAATATCCCAAGATTTAAATCCACCCAATCCCTCCCTGTTGGACGCCTTGTCTGGAAAAGAAGAGAGATATCTCTTCTTAACCAACCCAAAGGTTCAGCAGGTCGAGAGGAGCTCAGTGAAGGACATGGATCACAAAAGTATCGTCGTCAAGGGAGCACGCGAGCACAACCTGAAAAATATTACAGTAACCCTGCCCCGCGACCAGTTGGTAGTGATCACGGGCCTGAGCGGTTCGGGTAAGTCCACGCTTGCGTTCGACACAATCTATGCGGAAGGCCAGCGACGGTACGTCGAGTCACTCTCCGCCTACGCCCGTCAATTCCTCGAGCTGATGGAAAAACCGGACGTGGATTCCATTGAAGGCCTCTCCCCTGCCATTTCCATTGAACAAAAAGCATCAAGCCGCAACCCGCGCTCGACTGTCGGTACGGTAACGGAAATTTACGACTACCTGAGGCTTTTATATGCGCGGATCGGCCGTGTCTTCTGTTACGGATGTGGACGTGAAATCGCATCCCAAACCGTTCAGCAGATTGTTGACCAGGTGAAAGGAATTCCAGAGGGAACGAAGCTGATGATCCTGTCACCGATCGTCACCGCGCGCAAAGGTGAATTCAAAAAGGAATTGAACGATCTACGCAAGAAGGGATTCGTCCGCGTACGCATCAATGGCGAAGTTCGCTCACTCGACGATAAAATCGCACTGGACAAAAAGTTCAAGCACACGATCGAAGTCGTAGTAGACCGACTGATCGTTAAGAAAAACATGGGTAAACGTCTTACCGACTCGGTAGAAACGGGACTCCTTCACGCAGAGGGTAAGCTCGTGGTTTCGATCATGAAAAATGGAGCAAAAAGCGAAGAGCTGCTGTTCAGTGAAAAGTTCGCGTGCAGCTACTGCAACATCAGCTACCCAGAGCTGGAACCACGCCTGTTTTCGTTTAATAATCCGCAAGGCGCATGCTCCAAGTGTGACGGGTTGGGAACAAAGATGGTAATCGATCCAGACCTTGTGGTGCCGGACACCTCGCTTTCTATACGCAAGGGAGCAATTAGGCCTTGGGAAAAACGAAACTCCGTCAACTTTCACCAGATGCTTGAAAGTCTGGCAAAGCATTTCAAATTCAAACTGAGCACACCTTTCGGCGGGCTTCCTAAAGCAACTCAGAGTATTCTTCTCTACGGCTCCGGTAATGAACCGATCAAGTATGTCTACGAGCAAAATGACAAGAGGCAATACTACACGGGGACCTTCGACGGAGTTATCCCCGATCTTGAGCGGCGGTACCATGAAACCGCTTCCGTAGCAGCGCGGGAGGACACCGCCAAGTACATGCGCACCTTACCCTGCTCCCTCTGCGAAGGAACACGGTTAAAGAAAGAGGGTGTTTCGGTTCGCGTGGGTGGAGAAAACATCGTTGAACTGACAGGTCGCTCCATTGGTCACCTACATGAGTTTTTCAAAAAACTGAAGTTGTCGAGCCAGGACCAACGTGTCGCCCGCAGGATCACCAAAGAAATTCTCGAACGACTCGGGTTCCTCATTAATGTCGGATTGGACTACCTAACAGTCAACCGTTCGTCGGCGACGCTTTCCGGTGGCGAGAGCCAGCGTATTCGACTCGCCACACAAATCGGCTCGAGCCTCATGGGTGTTCTATACGTTCTCGATGAACCCAGCATTGGGCTTCACCAACGCGACAACGACCGACTTCTCGACACCCTGCTCAGGCTACGAGACCTCGGCAATACCGTGATCGTCGTGGAACACGACGAAAAGACCATCCTTTCCGCTGACCATGTGATCGACCTCGGTCTCGGCGCAGGCATCCGGGGCGGGGAAGTCATTTACTCGGGAAAACCCAAACAGCTTCTCAAAGATAAAACATCGCTGACCGGACTCTACCTATCGGGCCAACGGGAAATAGCAACCCCGAAGAACCGGAGAAAAGGAAACGGTTGCTCTCTGGAGATCAAAGGAGCGAAGCATAACAACCTTAAAAATATTGGTGTCAGCGCTCCGCTCGGATGCTTGATCTGCGTGACAGGGGTTTCCGGATCAGGAAAAAGCACGCTGGTCATTGACATTCTGTACAAGGCCCTTGCGCAGCATTTCTGGAACTCTACCGACAAACCCGGGCACTACGATAGTATCGATGGAGTGCACCTGATCGACAAAGTAATTGACATCGATCAGTCTCCAATCGGACGTACCCCACGCTCGAATCCAGCCACCTACACCGGCGTATTCACCCTCATCCGCGACCTGTTCAGCCAGGTCCCCGAGGCCAGGACTCGTGGATACAAGCCGGGTCGGTTTAGCTTCAACGTGAAAGGGGGGCGCTGTGAAGCTTGTCAAGGCGATGGTGTTCTTAAGGTCGAGATGCATTTTCTCCCCGACGTGTTCGTCACTTGCGAGGTCTGCCACGGCAAGCGCTTTAACCGGGAAACGCTGGAAATACTCTACAAGGGAAAAAACATCGCAGACGTGCTGAAGATGACCGCTGAGGAAGCCAATGATTTTTTTCAGAACATCCCTTCCATCAAGACCAAGCTCCAGACCATCACCGACGTTGGGCTCGACTACATCCACCTCGGTCAGTCGGCAACAACTCTTTCTGGCGGGGAGGCACAGCGGGTGAAACTATCGAAGGAACTCAGCAAGCGCAGCACTGGACGCACCCTGTATATCCTCGATGAACCGACGACCGGACTCCACTTCGCCGACATCGAACAGCTACTCGGAGTTCTTTCCAAGCTGGTCGACGCGGGAAACACCGTGATCGTCATCGAGCACAATATGGATGTAATCAAAACTGCCGATTATATTATTGACCTCGGGCCAGAGGGGGGAGACAAGGGAGGTGAAGTTGTCGCCTGCGGCACACCGGAGAAAATAGCACGGAACAAGAAATCCTATACTGGACAGTATCTTAAAGAATATTTGTAGGCTCAACTGGAATCAGCACCCAAGCGGGCGTGATACCGAATGGAAAGGGTGGGTTGCTTGTCTTTTAGTGAGAAAAATTTAGGAAGGATA
>CAZVZT010000003.1:1443-9171 GCA_964631515.1 uncultured Nitrospinaceae bacterium | reverse complement strand
TAGTGAAATTGTCATAAGTCATTGGGGTAATGGTACGCCCGAGAGGATTCGAACCTACGACCTACGGTTCCGGAAACTAGTCTTCCAAAGTGTTTTCTAGGCGGGCAGTAGCACGGAAGAGTTTGTGTTGAGCTTTTTCGAATTCTTCGTCGGAAAGATCGGCGCGGGCGAGCGCTTCCTCAGCCTTTATACGGGATTTTTCAGCGCGGGCCTTATCGATTTGGTCGAGAAACTCCGCCGTTTCAGCCAGCACGATAACCCGGTTATCAGTCACTTCGAGATAACCACCGCTGACCACCATGTGAGTGGTTTCCCGGCCTTTTTCCCTTTCTGTTTCATAAGACAGCTGACCGGGACGCAGGGTCGACAGGATAGAAGCATGATCGTAAAGAACCCCAAGGTCTCCATCCACTCCCGGCACGTTGACCTGATCCACGTCTTCGCTCACCACCATCTTTTCCGGGGTGACGATAGTCAATTGCAATTTCTTTTCTGCCATTTTTATTTAGCCTGTAGTTTTTTGGCTTTTTCGTGGACCTCTTCAAGCCCCCCGACCATGTAGAACGCCTGCTCCGGGTAGTCATCCAAGCGGCCGTCGAGAATCTCTTTGAACCCGGCCACGGTATCTTCGACCTTAACGTATTTTCCAGGCGTGCCGGTAAATACTTCAGCCACGAAGAACGGCTGGGAGAGGAACTTTTGAATCTTACGAGCCCGCGCAACTACGAGCTTGTCTTCCTCGGAAAGTTCTTCCATACCGAGGATCGCAATGATGTCCTGCAGGTCTTTGTATCGCTGCAGGACCTTTTGCACGCCGCGTGCGGTGTTGTAATGATCATCACCCAAAATTTCTGGGTTGAGAATACGCGATGTTGAGTCGAGCGGATCTACAGCCGGGTAGATACCGAGCTCGGAGATACGTCGGTTGAGAACCGTCGTCGCATCGAGATGCGAGAACGTTGTCGCCGGCGCCGGATCGGTCAAGTCATCCGCCGGCACGTAAATCGCTTGTACCGAGGTGATCGATCCTTTTTTGGTTGAAGTGATGCGTTCCTGCAGGTTTCCCATCTCGGTAGCAAGAGTGGGCTGGTATCCAACTGCAGATGGAATCCGCCCCAACAAAGCTGATACCTCAGATCCCGCCTGAGAAAAGCGGAAGATGTTGTCGACGAAGAGGAGCACATCCTGCCCACCCACGTCACGGAAATATTCTGCAATGGTGAGCCCGGTCAGCCCTACGCGCATGCGAGCACCAGGAGGTTCGGTCATCTGCCCATAAATGAGGGCCGTTTTATCGATAACCTTGGACTCAATCATTTCATGATAGAGATCGTTCCCCTCGCGGGTTCGCTCGCCCACGCCAGCAAACACAGAGTAGCCTCCATGCTCGGCCCCAATATTACGGATGAGCTCCATAATGAGGACGGTCTTACCTACGCCGGCACCACCGAACAGGCCCGTTTTACCACCCTTGAGATACGGCTCGAGAAGATCGACAACTTTGATTCCGGTCTCAAGCATCTCCATTCCTGTATCCTGATCTTCGAAGGGAGGTGCATCGCGATGGATACTCCACTTTTCATCAGTCTCAACGGAAGGCTTCTGATCGACGGGATCACCAACGACATTGAGGATACGTCCCAGTACGTTTTCACCCACCGGCACCGAGATAGGACCACCGGTGTCGATAGCTTCCTGCCCTCTCACCAGTCCGTCGGTTGAGTGCATTGAAACAGTACGAACCGCGTCGTCGCCCAGGTGCTGAGCAACCTCGCACACAATGGTTTCATTGTCATCCTGCGGGCTTTTAAGATTGATCGCGTTATAGAGTGCGGGCAGTTCACTCCCCTTAAAACTGATATCCACAACGGGACCCATCACCTGAATGATACTTCCTTTATTCATTCCCTTCCTACCTCCCAATAGCAGTCATTAGCATCAGGCCTTGAGTGCTTCGGCCCCATTTACGATTTCGATTAATTCTTTAGTGATATAGGCCTGACGCGCCTTGTTATAAGTGAGAGTCAGGCCGTCGATCATGTCTCCGGCATTGCGGCTCGCGCTGTCCATCGCCGTCATCCGCGCTCCGTGTTCGCTGGCGCTGGACTCCAGAAACGCACGGTACACCTCGACCGTCATGTATCGTTTCAGCAGAGTTTCAAAAATCACTTCCTCCTCCGGTTCGTAGATATAATCCACAACGGAAGATTTCTCCTTACTTGTGTCCAGTTTTTCCGGAACAATGGGTAGAAGCTGTTCAAGAATAACTTCCTGCTGCATAACGGATTTAAATTCGTTGTACACCATATAAACCCGATCAACCGCTTTTTCGATGAAAAGCGATGCGAGGGTATCACTGATCTCGCCCACCGTGAGATAGTCAAAATCACGGGTCCACCCGGAATGGTCATGCAGGATTTCGGTGGCGCGGTTTTTGAAAATATCATTTCCCTTTTTGCCAGCGGTAACAAGCTGAATCTGCTTGTCTGCATTTTCATTAATGACCTGTGCGGTCTTCCGAATTATGTTTCCATTGAAACCACCGCACAGTCCCCGGTCGGCGGTAACAACCAAAATAAGCCAGCGATCCCCTTCCCTGTCATCGAGAAGCGGGTGCAGATCATTGTTGCACCGCGCGGAAAGATGGTTGAGCACCTCCATCATTTTGATCGCGTAAGGGCGGGCCGCCATGATAGCCTGTTGCGCCTTGCGTAGTTTGGAGGCTGCGACCAGCTTCATCGCCTTAGTGATCTGCTGAGTGTTTTTGACACTCCTTATCCTTCGTTTAATGTCTTTAAGGTTCGGCATATTTCCAAAAAAAGTTCGCCCGAGCTATACAGGGCTTCGTCTAGAATCCCACCTTAGTATCGTAATACCCCCCTGCCCAAGGCTGACGCAGGTTACCCACGCGGCTCTCTAGAACTAGAACAACTCTTTATATTCCAGGATAGCGGCTTTGATTTTTTCCTCTAGCGCATCATCCAGTTTCTTTTCTTTTTCGATCGTATCGATGATGTCTTTGTGTTTCTCATCGACGAAGTTCAACAATCCTGCTTCGAACCTCTTGATATCCCCAGCCTCGATGTCGTCCACCAGTCCGCGAACGCCCGCAAAAATTGAGACGACCTGTTGTGCCACCGAGTACGGCTTGTACTGGTCCTGTTTCAGGAGCTCAACGAGACGCTCACCACGGAACAGCTGGGCCTGGGTAGCAGCGTCGAGATCGCTTCCAAACTGGGCAAATGCCGCCATTTCACGGTACTGTGCGAGGTCAAGACGCAACTGACCGGCCACTTGTTTCATCGCCTTGATCTGCGCCGCACCACCAACACGGGACACGGAAAGTCCGACGTTGATCGCCGGCCGCACACCAGAGAAGAACAGGTCGCTTTCAAGATAAATCTGTCCGTCGGTGATGGAAATAACATTCGTGGGAATATAGGCGGAAACGTCACCCGCCTGCGTTTCAATGATAGGCAAGGCCGTCAGGGACCCGGCTCCCAAGTCATCGCTCACCTTAGCCGCCCTCTCTAGCAGTCGAGAGTGTAGAAAAAATACATCTCCGGGATACGCTTCGCGGCCGGGAGGACGCCTGAGAAGTAGCGACAACTGGCGGTAAGCCGCGGCCTGTTTGGACAGGTCATCGTAAACGATGAGGCAGTGCTGTCCATTATCGCGGAAATATTCACCCATGGCGCACCCTGCGAAGGGAGCGATGAACTGCATCGGCGCCGGTTCGCTGGCCGAAGCGGAAACGACGATGGTGTACTTCATCGCGCCATGTTCTTCCAGCGTTTTTACGACACGGGCTACCGTGGATCTTTTTTGTCCAACCGCCACGTAAACACAGAACATGTTCTGGCCCTGCTGGTTGATGATCGTATCAATGGCTACGGCGGTTTTACCGGTTTGTCGGTCCCCGATAATCAGTTCGCGCTGACCACGTCCAATCGGGATCATGCCATCAACGGCCTTGATACCGGTCTGCATCGGTTCGTGCACTGATTTTCGGAAGATCACACCAGGGGCAATTCGTTCGATGGGGCCAGACTGGGAGCTCTTGATGGGACCTTTACCGTCGATGGGCTCACCCAGCGCATCAACCACGCGTCCTACCATTTCGGGGCCGACGGGTACCTGCATGATGCGTCCCGTCCGCTTAACCTCATCACCTTCCTTGATATCGTTATCAAATCCGAGAAGAACAGCTCCGACGTTATCCTCTTCCAAGTTCAAAACCATTCCCGCCAAGCCCCCGGGAAACTCGAGCAGCTCGCCAGCCATGGCCTTCTCCAGACCGTAAATGCGGGCGATACCGTCTCCGACGGAGACTACCCGGCCCGTTTCCTTAAGCTCGATACCTTCGTCGAATCCCTGAATCTGTTTCTGCATCAGGGAGCTAATTTCATCAGCACGCAAACTCACTTAAGCTACCTCCTCTTTTTCAATCATTCGTTTCAATACGGCCAACCGGTTTGTAATGGTGGCATCGGCCACCTGGTCGCCCACGCGAAGCTGGATCCCGCCAATTAGCGACGTATCCTCGCTGGCTTCGATCAGCACAGTTTTACCCAGAATGCGGTTGAGGCCCGTCTTGAGTTGGTTGATATTGGCCTCCGTCAACGGGTAGGCTGACGTAACGTGCACACGAACCCGATTCAATCTTTCGTCAACAACCGCTTCAAAGTAGTCGGCGATATTTTTTAAAAAAAGAATTTTCTGCCGCTGGGTCAATATTGTCAACAGGTTGCGAACTGCGTTTTCTACCTGCAACCGGTCGCAAAGCTCCCGCGCCAGCGTATTCTTCTTTTCCCCCGAAATACCCGGGTGTGAAAAAAACCGCCCCAGCTGCCGATCGGCATCAAACGCTTCGCGAAACGCCTTGAGGTTTCCCAACGCACGGTGAAGTAGGCCCTCGTCGTCTATGCTGGCGGAGAGCGCCTCTGCGTAACGCTTACTGATAATATTTTCAATCATAATAACCTGCCCCGATCAACTTAGGCGCCCTTACTGTCCATTTCGCGCAGGACGTCTTCGATGGATTCATCGATCAACCGTTTCTTGTCCTCATCACCTAGAGATTTTTTAAGAACTTTTTCAGTCGCAGCGATAGTTAGAGCCGCCGTGTACCCACGTATCTCATTAAGCAGTTTGTTCTGGGCAATTTGAATTTCCTGCTCGGCATCGCTCTGCATTTGGCGAACCTTGACCTGAGTTTCTTGGATTGTTTTTTCTTGGATTTTCTTGGACTCATCTCCAGCCATCTGCACAATGGTGTTGGCTTTTTCGTGAGCGTTTTTCAGCTCTTTCTCCAGGTCGGTTTTGAGCTCCTGCGCTTCTTGCCTCAGCTTTTCCGCATCGCTGATTTCAGTGCGAATCTTGTTCTCGCGCTCTTCCAAAGCCTCTAAAATAGGCGGGAAGGCGTATTTCTTTAGCAAAAGAAAGAGAAGTGCGAAGGAAACCACGGACCAAAACGCAAGCGACTGAAATACTTCAATTTGTTCAAATTGTGGCATCGTATTTTTGTGTGATATAGGATTGGATCACTAATAAAATCTCTCTAAAAAGTGGCTCTACAAGAGATAAAACTTAAAAAAAAATTATTTAATATTTCCCATTATGATGAACGCAAGAACCAACCCGTAAAGGGCAACCGCCTCCACCAGTGCAAACCCAATCCAGCAATACTTGGCAATCCGAGCCTCGGCATTGGGTTGCCGCCCAACCGTTTCAATTGTCTGGGCAAAAATATAACCGATCCCTATCGCAGCGCCGGCAAATCCAGCTGCACACAAACCCATTCCAATTAATGCTGCTGCTCCTAATTCCATGCTCTTAATCTCCTAAAAAAAAGTATAACCACTTTTAATGAAGATGGATCACATCTCCGATGTAAACACACGTCAAGATTGTAAAAATGTACGCCTGAATAAAGGCAATCGCTATTTCCAGCCCATTGATGAGAATGGTAAACCCAAATGGCAACCAGCCCACCAGCAGGGATGCTGACATGGCCAAACCAAATAAAACCGCGAGGATGGTATGCCCAGCCGTCATATTGGCGAACAGCCGCACTGAAAGCGAGATTGGACGGGCCACCATACTAATGATTTCAATTGGGATCATCAAAGGGATCATTAACTTGGGAATCCCCGGAGGCACAAGAATAGTTAAAAAATGCCCCCCATGTTTGGCGAAACCTATAATTAGGGTCAAAACAAAAATACAAATAGCAAAAGTCCCGGTCACCACGAGTTGACTGGTGATGGTGTACGACCCAGGAATCATTCCGATCAGGTTGCAGGCAAGAATAAAAAAGAACAGTGATGCAATAAAGGGGAAATACTTACGAGCCTCTTCCTTGCCAATAAACTCGTCCACCATGTCCTTGATAAATACCAGCGCTAATTCTGCAACACTCTGAAGCTTTCCAGGAACAAGGCGAACTCCACTCTTCACTACCACCATGAACAGCCCAAACATAACAGCTAGCCCGACCCACATGGCCAAGATACCATTGTTAATAGAAATATCGATCCCCAGCAGGTTTAGGGGGATAAGTGTATGTAACTCAAAGTGATGTAAAGGGTTTTCCATTTAAGCACTAATCCATTTCGTTGTTTTGTTTCGACTTTCCATTTTGGCTATCGTCGTCTCCTGAAAATTGGGTTGCTTGAGCTGCCTTGTAAGCAGCCAAACACCCTGCGGCGCCACCAAAAAATACACCCAGAACCATCAACCAAGGTTTGGTCCCCAAAAACCAGTCTAGAGCATATCCCATCACAGCCCCGACCAGTGTGGAAACAGTAAGTTCTGTTCCCAACCTGAATCCAACCCCTACACCTCGGCGTAAGTCGTTGCCTTCACTCATTCAATTTGAATTTGGGAGATGAAAAATAAGCCCTGCAGAGGAAAAGTAAATAGTCTAACATAAGAAAGCCAACTATCCAATCAGCTCTCCCCCTCCATCATTTTTCACCGATCTCTGTCCAGCATCCTTCCTAACCTTAAAGAACTGCTACGGAACGATAAATTCCCCTGCACGTAGCAGTTTAACGAGAAAGTAAAAGCTCCTGTCAAAAAAGAACAACCCAGGATTAAAATCAATAAGGGAGGGTGCCGAAAGTTTCTTCGTATTCCTCGAGGGGCATCATGTCTATGGCATCCCAGGGGCACCCTTCCAGAAACGTGTCCATAGGACCTTTCGAAGTGCATTTCTTGCACCCGATACACAGCAGCGGATCAACCTCAATCCTTTTGAACTGCGGAGCGTCCGGATTCGTCACTTCGCTCATACAGTCCTCGACCGGACATTCCGTCATACAGATCGGAGACCCGCCACAACCAGTGCAGGCGTCATTGATCACAGCAAGAATCTTAGGTTTGCGCTTCCGCTGTCCGGTACGCTTTGTTTTCTCCGCGACGGTCACGACATCCTCTTTTTAAAAAGGTTGGTTCGTTTTCTACAAGCTCACGGCGTAAAACCCTTTTTTGACAAACTGGTTCGGATTAATACCAGAAATTAAGGGACTTTGCAATAATTACTCGCATCTTGAAATAATCAGGCCTTACACCACCACCTCGCGCACTCTGCAACCTCTGGTAGGTTTAAATACAACCTGTTGCACGTTTGCATTAGCGAGTTCCGCTTTCTTCAGCAGGCAAGGTTTTTCATTTACAGAGCGCATAACGGTGTATTAATATGAATTCGTTGAGGAGGCACATTCC
>CAZVZT010000003.1:0-1433 GCA_964631515.1 uncultured Nitrospinaceae bacterium | reverse complement strand
CATCCTTCAGTAACCCGGCCCTGGCCCCCCCCCCCCCCCCGCACTCTGCAACCTCTGGTAGGTTTAAATACAACCTGTTGCACGTTTGTATTAGCGAGCTCCGCTTTCTGCGCAGGAAAGGTTTTTCGTTTGCAGAACGCATAGCGGTATATTAGTATGAACCTGTTGAGGAGGTACACCCCCCCTCATCGAACAACCTATTGATCTGTAATATTTTATCGACTAACCAAAGCAGCTGTCTCGATTTCGAAAGAGAGAAAGATGGACCGCCATAAACCGCCATGTCATTTTCGCGTATTCTGGGCCAAGACCGGCCCAAACATATCCTTAACAAAACCCTTCGCAACGGCTGTATCCCGCACGCCTATCTGTTCTATGGTCAGGAAAGCGTAGGCAAAAAGCTCGCTGCCGTCGAACTGGCCAAGGCCCTCAACTGTGAGGTCTCAGGACCGGTAGATGGGTGCGACGGATGCCCTTCCTGCCGCAAGATCGATGAACGCACGCATCCTGATTTTTTTCTACTCGAACCTGAAAAAAGCAGCCCTTCCGCACGGGACGCCATTCTTAAAATCGATGCGATCCGCGAGCTTCAGAAAAAACTGATCTACCTCCCCTACGAGGGGCAAACCAAAGTCGCCATCATTGATTCGGCAGAATGCATGAACCCCCAGGCAGCCAACTCATTTTTAAAAACGCTGGAGGAGCCACCGTCTAAAACAATCATCATCCTCATCGCCTCCAATCCTTACCAATTGCTCCCAACCCTTGTTTCACGCTGTCAGGGTATCCGGTTTTACCCGTTAACGGCGGAAGCCATTCAAAAAATCATTGCAAAGCAACTTGAAAGCGAAACGGGTGATGCGCAACCGGAGTTGGTGGAGTTGAGAGCCCAGCGGTCGATGGGGCAGGTAGCCCGCGCCATGGAAGAAGACCTTCTCAAAACCTCAGAATACCGGGAAGATTTAATCGGTTTAGTACAACAGCTTTCGTTTAAACGTATGGATCTAGCGTTTCAGTGGATTAGAACTTATGGGCGGAAAACAGACCGTATTCAGTCGGTCCTAGATGAACTCTTGAATTTGGTGCGCGATGCGGCGGTGCTCAAAACGAATCGTAATCCTCGGACAATCCAGAACAAAGACCTGACGCATCTACTGGAAAAGGTGGCAAACCAAAAATCTCTAGCAGCTCTTCTCGATATGTTCGATGCGGTCCACCGCACCAAAGCCGCCTTGAAGTACAACGCCAATGCACAGCTTTCGCTGGAGAATATGTTTCTCAACTTTTGCGAAGCCGCATAGAATGCAACGGAAATCTCTATGGATAAGACACTGACCGAAGAACAGACAGAGCCCAAGGAAGAAAATAGGGAACCTCGTTTCCTCATCGGGATCCGTATTGGCGACACCTTTAAGTCGGAACTGTTCGATCCG
>CAZVZT010000002.1:23033-32095 GCA_964631515.1 uncultured Nitrospinaceae bacterium | reverse complement strand
CAAAGTCGCCCGCACATCGAAATGCAGCGGCAACCCCGATTTGGGGGTCAGCCGCCCGTCCAGTTGAATCGGCGAACTGCCGTACCATCCACCCATTTCCCTCAGACGAACCCGCCCATCCCCAAAGGAAATGCCTCCTGTCACCTTGAGCAGGGGTTGAAACCCGGGGTGTCTCGCTGAAACGTTTTTCAACTCTATTTCACCCCATTCCTTTTCCAGTTCTGGGCGGTTGAAGTCCATGAAGTTCCTGTAGTCCACCACAACATCGCCCTCGAAAAATTCAGCCTGTTTAAGGACAGAGAAAAACGGTCCCTCAAAGTCGATATCTGCAATCACTCCGGGGAGCTCCTCGAAATTCAGCCTGTATTGAGCGGTCATGTTTCGAACCATCTTTTCTCCGTCTCGTGTGATTTCCCCCTGCAGGTTGAAGAAGGCGCTTTTCCCAAATTCTCCAGAAAGATTTTTATAACTAATGATGGGAACAGCTGGCGATGACGTTTTTTGCTTTTTCTCCGGAGAACGATGGTATTGAATATTGCCACTAAAGTTTTTGATGCGTGTTTTCATTTCCGCCTCGTAGAACGAAGCGTTTTCCATGGAAAGGGCGCCCACGATGGAAATTTTATCCGGTTCACCCAAGGGTCCACGCACATTGACTCTCAGCAAGCCATTACCTGAAAAATCCTGATAATCATCGAGTATGTTGCTGAATGATTCTCCGGCGATAGCGTTTTTGAGAGCGCGGTTCAATTTTTCCAATTCGATCTGGTTTTTTATCGAGAAATCAGCCACCGGGTTACGCATCACATCCAGAACCGTACCCTTGATGTTAGCAAGGGGGAAGTCCTCGTAACGTGCCTTAAAGATTTTGACCATACCGTTTCCGCTCTGATAGTTAAAAGATCCGGTCACATTTTTCAGCGGCGGCAGAGGAGACCGTAAGTCGACGTGATGCAGAATAATATCGGTCGAAATGAGATCACCATTTTGTTTTAACGACAACCCCCGTAACTGTTCCAGTGAGCCATCGAATGCCAAGGATTTGATTTCCACGGTTCCATTGCGAAACCTCCGGTCTATATCGCGGTGAACCGATTCCGGAAAAAAGACAACAGGAAAATACTGCCGGGTTTTACCAATTTGAATTTTCCCGGTCTGAATCACAAAGGAAACAGGGGGGTTCTTTGACAAAAAATCGTCCATACGGCCGTGGGCAGACAAGGTCAGGGAACCCGCTTGGAGTTCGAAATTCTGAAGCTCGATGGAATCCTTGTTAAGCACAACGTTATAATCCACGACCCCGCGGCTCGATGAATTACTACTCCGGATCGTGGCGGTTCGCCCCATGCTGGCAATTGAATATTTTAATTTACCCTCGGAACGTAGATTGCCCCCGAGGCTTCCGGAAAAATCAGATTCCAGTGAAAGCCAACCGTCTTCGGGAACCGCGTGCAAAACCTTCTCGAGGTAAGGCTGGAACTGCGGGATATCAAGCTGCTCGACCTGGATCCTGCCGCGAATCGGTGTCAGCTGAACCCCTTTTTTTCCTCCCAGTGGATCAAAGGTTCCCGAAAAATTGAATGCTGTCGGACGATGTGCGTTGGAAATTTTCCCGCTCAGACTGAAGGAAAAAGGACTTTGAAAAAGTCGTTTGTTGATGGAAAGGTTTATATTTTTGACAGTGATCGCCAGTGGCTCTGGGCTCGGCATATTGTAATAATCGAGAAACTCGATTTCGCCATCCTCTATCGAAAATTGGTGAATGAGACTGATTGCAAACATTTTGAACAAACTATTTTCAGTCGAGTCGGTCAAGGCACTCCCAAAATCACCCACGTTGAACCGGCCCTGTTCATCCCTAATCAGTTTGAATGAGGTGCCTTGAGCGATAAATTTTCTAATTTCGACTTCCTGACTTAAGAGCGGCCATAGCTCGACCACCACCCAAGCGCTACGTGCGGAAAACTGTTGGCGCGGTCTTTCAGGCGGCCCAATGACGATATCGTGCAAACGAATACCTATTCCCTTGGTGAAATCAAGCTCCATTGCCCCTATGGAAATACTGTGCCCGGAAATATCTTCCAGTTTCTGAACAACCATTCCTCTAAGGTTATCCAGGTCTCTCAATTGAACATAGACAAGGCCTGCCACGATCAAAAAAACCGCGAGCAGCCCGCTCAGAAAATAGAAGGCAAATCCTTTTTTCTTTGAACCTTGCATGAAATCGCGACCTTAAAATAAATTTCAGACGATAAGATTCTGGTGCCAGTTTTTAAAGCAAGGGGGGACCTGGCGCACAGAGTTTACAAGCCTGCCAAAAAAATGTACTTGGATTCCGATTTTTAAAGATACAATCGAGCTGGAAGGAACCATGTTTCCTCTGTGGAACAGTACTCGGCAAACAACGGAAGGTCTAACATTATGTGTAACATGAAGTTAGTGGGTTTTCAATCGTGCGCCCCAGGGAACTCACGTCGGTAACTATTGTGCTTAAATCTATTGATTTTAAAACTTGCCTTGGAATAAGACTCCTGTGAGCGAACCCAAACCCGATTTCCTCTATGGCATCAACCCCGTCCTTGAGGCGCTGAAAGCTTCTGAACGAAGGTGCTACCGGGTAATAGTCGAAGAGGGGAAAACCAATCCCCGACTGAAGTCCCTAGTGGAGCTGTGCCACGTTCATCGGGTAAAGGTGGAGTCTGTTTCTAAAACCGAATTCCAAAAACGCTACCGGTCTTATTCGCACCAAGGTGTAATCGGTTATTTTTCAGTCAAAGAAACTCTCGAACTGGAAAAGCTGATCGCCCAGGCCTTCCTGGAAACTCCTCACCCCGTCCTTGTTCTGCTCGACGGCATTCAGGATCCACAAAACCTAGGAGCGATCATACGGTCGGCCGAAGCCCTCGGCATCCAAGGCGTAGTCCTTCCTAAACACCGGGTTGCTGCACTAAATGAAACGGTGGCTAAATGTTCCTCGGGAGCTATTGAACAGTTGCCCGTCTCTTGGGTTACCAACCTAGCCCAGGCGATTGACGAACTGAAGGGAGCTGATTTCTGGGTGGTAGGGGTCGACCCTCAAGGCGAAACCCCATGCAATGAGTTCAAGTTTGAAATGCCGATTGCTCTTCTGCTCGGTAGCGAGGGGAAGGGGATTCGCCCCTTACTCAAAAAAGCCTGCGACTTCACGGTATCTATCCCTATGACAGGCTCCATGAGTTCCTTGAATGCGTCAGCGGCGGGAGCCGTAACCTTTTACGAAATTCTCAGGCAACGACGGGAACGGAACAAAAAATAAAAGCCGGATGAGCTTACACACTCACCCGGCTTAAAATGCAAAATTGCTATACCTCTAGTACCAATTAGACGAACGCCTCATCGCGGCTTTGCGTTTCTTTTTAGCTTCCTTCTGTTTCCGCTTTTTTTTGACAGAAGGTTTTTCGTAAAACCGACGGCGCTTGAGCTCTTTAAGCAAACCATCCTTGGTCATCTGACGTTTGAGCACTTTCAACGCCCGTTCAACCTGGTTTTGATAAACTGTGACTTCCAAAAAAGACTCCCCCCCTCTCGATGGGCTGACACCAGCAACACCACAGCCCTGAAAATTGCCCTTTTGAAACTACGGCTCGTTTCTCTAGATTATTTTATAAGCCCCGAATTCTGAATTATTTATGTTTATAAGTCAACCCCCTTGTCCCGGGCCCCGCTGGTTTTTCTTATTTTCCGCTAAGTTGTTTGATATATTTAAACATAAAGCGTTTTCCCACCCATAACCCAAGGTATTTTTATGTGCAAACCCTCCATCACGTCCGTCGTCCGCAACGTATCACTTGCCCTGATTCTATCCTGGTTGCCCGGTTCGGGAGGAGATGCGTTTGGGGAGGAATTTGCCGTACCGCATTCCGGGTCTCCATACATTTCACTGGATAAACTTGCCGACAACGAAATCCTGCACCTGCCAACCGGGGTCAAGGTCACGTTCGATCAAATGCAGGACACCCTTTCCGCTTCGCGGGTGATTTATATTGGCGAGACTCACGACAATCTGGAGGCACATCGGGTTCAACTGGAAATCCTTAAAGATTTGACCCACCGGTTCCCAGGAAAAATCGCCGTGGGGATGGAGATGTTCCGCCGTTCGGCCCAACGCAATCTCGATCTGTGGAATCATAACAAGCTTTCTGAAATGGAGTTTAAGCAGCTGTTCCAAGAAAATTGGGGACACGGCTATACACTGTACCAGCCAATATTTGAGTTCATGCAAGAACACGGGCTTCCGCTGGTTGGGCTCAAGTCGTCGAAAGAAGATGAAGACCGGTTCCGCAAGGCGGATCCATCCGATGACAGCATGTTCCCTGAAATTGATTTCGACGACCGCTATCATCGACCTTTTTCCATGTCAATTTTCGGCGGACACGCGGAGATGGAGAAACCCTATCGCGCGCTCCTTTTGTGGGAGGAAATGATGGCCCAGACGGTGGCCGAATTTTTGAATGAAGATGCGTACTCAGACTGGAAACTGGTCGTTCTCGCAGGAGGGTTTCATGTTCAATACGGATTCGGGATTCCAAAGCGCGCGTTTCGTCGATCACCTCACGCTTACTCGATCGTTCTTCCCACCGTAACCGAGCTTCCGGCCGATCTCAAGGACCGCGAGATGGATGTGGAACATGTCTCTATCCCCCTTTACGCTGGCGACTTCGCTTGGAAACTACAGTATAAAGTCCTACCCGAAAAAAAGATAAAGCTCGGGGTGGTGCTGGAGGAAAAGGGTCATGCTATTCGTATCAAGTCGGTCGCGCCCAACTCCAATGCCGAGCGGGCCGGACTGCAACAGGGGGACCTGCTTCTCGCCTTGGAAGGGGTGACCCTAATGAACACCGGTGATCTTGTTGAGAAACTACAGAAAAAGAATATCGGTGACCAAGTAAGCCTGCTGATTCGCCGTGGTTCACAGGAGTTGGGGGTCGAGGTTGAACTTCTGGAAACCAAGCTCTGAAAACCTCCACTGAACTGCGAACAAAAAATCCCCACCACAAGTCAGCGTACTTCAAAATCGCTCAGACTCTGGGACGCGACCCAATCAAGGTCGAGTCTCTGAACATTGGCCGCGGGCGGTCCCTGGCGGCACCATTCGATAAAACGGTCCAAGCTTTCCTTTTCCCCTTCTGCGTGAATTTCCACTGTACCGTCTGGCAGGTTGCGCACCCATCCGGTCAGCGAGTGTTCACTCGCTTGCGATTGGGTCGAGGCACGAAAAAATACACCTTGCACAGACCCGTGCACCACAATATGAACTGCCGAATCACCCATGGCTCGCGCGCCGATTATTCTTTGAGAGGCGCTTTATGAAAAAGATGCTGCACCTCACGGTAAACCTCGAATTTCGATCCATCACCGATCTTCGATCCAAACTTGCCTAAATCACGCATGATTCGCTGAAACTCTGATGTGCTTCCAGAAAAATTGTCGATGAGCGCACCGAAATAGGCCTGCTCATCTGAATCCAGCCGTTCGTTAATTTCTCGTAAACGGGTTTTTAAGGGTTCGAAATCTTTCTCCATGGGCACCATGGTATATGGGGGGCCGAACCTTTGCAAGACCTGCTTAGCGCTAGACCCCTTCAAAAACAAGCCTTGACCTAGCGTTATATCCCATGGTATACAACGATAAACTATTGAATAAAATTTTCGGAGAAACCCATCCTGAATAGCAACCACAACTCACGAAAAACTATTTTTGCAGTGGCCCTGTTTATTCTTTCATTTTACCCCGCGCCTCTATGGGCCGAGTCGGGAAATCTCCTTGTCGCTACCGCCTCAAGCATGAAGCTTGTTTTCGAGGAACTGGCCCGAGACTTTCAGCAACATCATCCCGGAATCAAGGTGAAGATTTCCTCTGGTTCCTCAGGAAATTTTTTCAGCCAGATCAAACACGGAGCGCCCTTTGATATTTTCTTCTCCGCCGACATGGGCTACCCGCTTCGGCTTGCCGAGGAGGGGCAGAGTTGGGATGAAAATCAGGCCGTTCCATACGCAGTCGGTCGCATCGTGCTCTGGTCTCCCAAGAAAAGAAAACTCGACGTTCAAAAGAAAAAATCGAAGTTACTCCTTAGTAAAAAAATTTTAAAAATAGCCATTGCTAATCCAAAACACGCTCCCTACGGGACGGCCGCTGTAGAATGGCTGACCAAAGCGGGGATTTATTCCCAAGTAAAGCCTCGTCTGGTGCTCGGCGAGAACATTAGTCAAGCGGCCCAGTTCGCACACACAGGAGCGGCACAGGCCGGCGTTCTTGCACTGTCTCTTGCGCTTGATCCAAAAATGGTCGCCGCCGGGAACTTTTGGGAAATCCCGGAAGATCAGCACAGCCCCATTGAACAGGGATTTCTCATCTTGAAAAACACAAAAAATCCTAAGGCAGCCCAATCTTTCGCTGACTTTGTGGTGAGTCCAGCAGGAGGCCGTGTCCTTAAGAAGTACGGGTTCGCTTTACCATAAAGAGATGTAAAATGATTACCGAACCTCTAATTCTTTCCATAAAACTGGCGGCGGTAGTATCGGCTTTATTGTTTCTTATCGGGGTTCCCCTTGCCGGATGGCTGAGCGTTACCCGGTTCCGGTGGAAGTTCCTGATCGAAGCCGTGGTGGCTCTTCCCATCGTTCTGCCGCCCACGGTTCTGGGTTATTACATTCTCGTATCTATCAGCCCCGATTCGATTCTAGGCTCCATGTACCTTGAGGTTTTTGGAAGCGCCTTGCCATTCAGTTTCGAGGGCTTGGTTTTCGCTTCCATTCTGTACAGCCTCCCTTTTGCGGTTCAGCCCTTTCTTGCCTCATTCGAATCGGTGGACCCTCGGTTGAGTGAGGCAGCATGGACCTTAGGCGCATCGCGTTTAAAAACATTTTTGACCATCGTTATTCCCTCATCGGTCCAAGGTCTGATCACAGGAGGAGTACTTTCATTTGCTCATACGCTGGGTGAGTTCGGCGTGGTTTTACTGGTCGGTGGCAACATTCCCGGCTCGACCCGCGTGGTTTCTATTTCCATTTATGACAACGTTCAAGCGCTTGAGTACGAGCAGGCCGGACAAACCGCGTTAACGCTTCTTGTCTTTTCCTTTTTGGTTCTTTCGGTGGTTTATGCCACTAACCGTAGAGTGTGGGCGATATGGCCAAAAAACTTTTAATTGATATCGAGAAAATTTTTCCCGACCGCCGGGTCTCGATGCGAACCGAGCTGGACCTGGCAACTTCCTGGACGATCTTGTTCGGGCCTTCCGGAGCAGGGAAAACGACGGTCCTCAGATGCCTTGCCGGACTAGAAAAACCGGATTACGGGGAAATCCGGTACGACGGGGAAACGTGGTTTAGTAGCAACGAACCATCATTTGTTCCACCACAAAGACGGCGCATCGGATTTTTTTTCCAAGACTACGCTCTATTCCCACATCTCTCCGTCCGTGGCAATATCAGGTACAACCTAACCGGATCCCCTAAAAGCGACAACGAAGCACGGGTGGAAGAGATGATTGAAACGTTCGGGCTTTCAGGGCTGGAAGAACGCAACGTTCGAACTCTTTCCGGCGGAGAGAAGCAGAGAGTAGCGCTTGCACGCACCCTATGCCGACGCCCCCGGTTACTGTTGCTGGACGAACCATTTGCCGCACTCGACACCCCTTCCCGCATCCGGTTCAGAAAAGAATTGAGGGCCCTTCTCGATGGATTCGACATTCCCATCATTCTGGTCACACACGATCGCACCGAAGCGCTCTCGCTTGGAGACCGCATGATTGTGATGGATCGTGGAATGGTTTTACAGGAGGGGCCAATCACCGAAGTTTTTAGCAAACCCAATCAGAAAACCACCGCTGGGATTGTAGGTGTGGAAAACGTATTTCCCGGCATCCTCACTGAAAAAAGGGACGGCCTCGCCCTGATAAAGATCAAAGACGTTTTACTGGAAGCGGTGGACATCGGCCTGGCCCCGGGCCAAGTGATGGTGGGGATTCGGGCCGAAGACATCATTCTAGAGACTTCCGAGGGAGCAAGGAGCAGTGCGCGAAATCGACTGCATGGGACCATCAAGGCTATTATGCCGGAAGAATCACTGGTGCGCCTGACAATCGACTGCGGATTCTCTATCGACGCGCTCATCACCCGAGAGTCGAGGGAAGAAATGGGGTTAGAAGTTCGAACGGAAGTGACGCTGTCGGTCAAGGCAACGGTCGTCCACCTGTTTCCACACTAAGGGCCGACAGGTTAGAAAAAGTCTTCCTCTCAATTTCATTCTCCGTTCCAATGTAATTTTTTAATACAAAACACTGGAGGCTTCAAAAGAAGAGGATGAAACGAGGCAGGTTGGTTTTAGTCAGCCCAAATCCTGTACCCCTGGAAATAGAACCTCGTTCTCTTTATGAATATGGGTATGAAGGTCGAGCTCAAATTCTTTTAACCCGTCCAGCATCTGGCGGTATGTTTCACAACCATCGCTCGGCATCTTATAATTATCGGTCAACCGATGAATTTTCTCCAGAAGCCGCTTTGCCACATCGTGCTCATACCGCATAACCGAGAGTGGACCTTGAAAGCCGCCGGAGCAGGAGAATTCACCTGCAGGCGCCTCGCCATTCATGTTGCGAATCATCGGGAAGAGCACCTGCTCCTCTTTCATCAGATGAGACTGCAAATCGCTGAATAACTCACTTACGGCGCTCTTTAGTTGTATAAGTGTTGGATGGCGTTCCCCATGTACCTGCGCCACCTTTTCGACTAATCCGGATAAAGACGGGATAGCCCTGCGCAAAAACGCGTGATGCGTCGATTCGATGTGATCCACCAACTCCTGCAACGGAAGAGAGGTCCAGTCCGTAGTGTGGCAGTCAGCTTTTTCATCATCGATCCGGCTCAACCGCTCCATCACAACATCTGAATCCAGGCCTTTTTCCAAGCAGGCATCCTGTAAAGTCTGTTCTCCACCGCAACAGGAATCGATATCCAACTCTCGAAACACCTCGGTACGGATCATTTTTTCTTTGACCCAATCATTGATCGTATTGTGCTTGT
>CAZVZT010000002.1:17318-22933 GCA_964631515.1 uncultured Nitrospinaceae bacterium | reverse complement strand
ACCTCGGTACGGATCATTTTTTCTTTGACCCAATCATTGATCGTATTGTGCTTGTCTAGCCGACTCATCAGTAGCTCCTTTTGGATTTGCTCAGCCTATTCATAGAAAAGTGTCCATACAGCGCATTAAATTATCGACTTATTGCCCCAAATGGTATCCAAGTAATTCTTATTTTTCTATAGGTTAAAAACCTAAATAGCAACTACTCTTGACTGGGGACTAAACAATAGCTACTTAGACCTTTTCCCCACCTTCATCCCAGACCATGATTTTTCGAACGATGGGATACGCTATTGAAAACTTATTTTGCCTCTGGGGTGCTGGAGGGGTCTTCGAGAAAACCACTGTCGCCAATCTTCTCGCCGGACCGCTATGTAGCAAATCTCTGTGCCAAGGCCGCGGTGAAATTTTTTTTAAAACCACAGGTTTAAAAAGAGTATCGCACATGACAACCCATTGAATTTTATTTAGAAATATGTCACGCCCTTGCTTCTAATTCCTGGGCTTCTACTCTGTGGCAATAAGGTTTTTGGTTTTTTCCAGAAAATAGTTTATGCTCCCAAGCAATTACGCTTTGTAGCTCTGCGTAGTGTTTATAGTTTGTGATTTGATCACGAAGAGGGAGGAAATAATGGGGAGACTAACTGGTACGCAAGTATTTGCGGTATTTCTCGCCCCTTGGCTGTTTGCATCGTCAGTGTGGGCCGCAGAGATTCCCGCTCCTACCGTATGCGATAGTGAATCAAAGGAAGTCCGGCAGGGACGACCGGGTGGGGCAGAAGTGAAGGTAGTTGACGGACTGGGGCCGCAAGGCGTAATGGCTCACGATCAAGACGAATGGTCATCGGCTTCAAAGGCAAGAGGGGAGATCCCTCCAATGGACAGGCGTCATCTTTGTTTAGCTTTGAACCCGATCAAGGATCCGACAAACCGTTTCATGCACAAGGACCATAGCACATACTATTGTACGTTGATCCTAAACCGGGATATTCAGGCCTACTGTTACGCCTTGGTGGAAAAAAATCCAAAAAAATGTGACCTAATTGTTAGTAAAGAACTCGAAAAAACTTGCCTGTCGAAATCAAAGTAAATGAGTCAGATTTTACTTCTGAACACGGAGAACCATCATTAAGAAACATTTGGTCGCACGCATGCGGACGCCAGGGGAGTCTCCTGCGTGAATAAGGTCCCTCTGGATGAAAGGAGGTGATCCCTTGTCTAGTCATTCGATAAGGGGAGCTTCCGAAGGTTCCTTCTGATCTAGGAGCCCAAGGAAGCTCCCGACTGTTGACGGCCCCGCTCTTCGGAGCGGGGTTTTTTTATGGACATTGTCGCGACAAAACAGAATGGGGTTTGTCAAAACCCAACTTCCTGCCGAGCACTACTTCTTGCCTTCCCGCCGGTCTTCGATGAAGTCGACGACAATCATAAAACCCCTCAATATTCCGAGTGTCGCAAATACTCCCAGCAACAACTGCAACAAGGGTGGAAGGGTGCCTACGAAATCAATCAAGGTCTGCACAATTTTACACCTTAAGGAATCAAACGAAAAAAATGGAGCCCTTCCAAGGTTCAAGATCGGTCTTTAGAATGCGGTAATTGCTACCGTGCGTAACCACGGTTCTTGCCTCCCGCACTCCAAGAGTGATGAACAGCTTCCATTGGAATTCTTGGAAGTTCTGAGAATGACCGCCGGATTGTAAGCTGGAAATTATAGCATTGCAAATTTGATTGATGAAACACCTGGGCTCGAGCTCCCAAGATACCAATTCCTCACAATGAGAAAAACGAATTGTATTTCAGTAACTTCAGCCCCACCCTGCTTAACCCAAAATTTTAGAAGGAGCAAGATATAGAGTCTTCTATAACAAGACCGTCTTGCCCTTCGGTTCACATTTAGGTCTTTATTTTGTATAATCCCCCAACTCATCAAAGTGATACCGAGAGTTGACGATGGCTGAATACAAAAGGCCCCCTACCCAAACTGCCGCTATTGACCACGTGGCCCAGATTGTGGCTTTTTTCGTAACCTTGATTCTTGCGGTTTGGATCGCAACAGGCACCAGCTGGGCTGCTTCCTATGAAGACAATGGCAATGGTACGGTTACCGATGAGACATCCGGACTCTTGTGGCAACAGGCTGATTCCTACCACGAGCTCAAAAAGGGGATGAACTGGTATGAAGCTCTGGAATATGTCGCGTTGAAAAACTCGGAAAAATTTGCTGGATTCGATGACTGGCGTCTTCCCACCCGAGATGAGCTGAAATCCCTATACGATAAATCGCGCCCTGTAAAGAGCAAGGGCGGCGAACGGATCGGGCTCCCACCGGTATTTAAAAGCGGCGGGAGTTATTATTTGTGGACCACTAACGAACGCGGGCTCGACAACGCGTGGTACTTTGGGTTGGGGTTCAAGGAAGACTACTTTAACCTTAAAGAGCTTGGCGACCTAGATCAGGGCGTCAAAATGGTTCGAGGCAAACCGGCAACAGAATAAATCTATTTCTAGTAAGATCCAAATACGATCTGGCGCATCCTAGTATAGACGTAGTAGTTCGCTAGAAATCATAGAGGTATTCCCTATGAAACCGTTTCGCAGACTGCTCAATGCTCGGGATCGGGTTACCTTGCTTTTTGTTTCAACATCCGTCATTTTTCTCGGCTGGATGCTGATCCCAGAATCTGTTCTGTCCCAAGGCGGGCACGAACATCACGAGGGAATGGATCACGGAGGCGCGGCGCAACCGGGCCAGGAGTACCGTCTCGAAGACCGCCCCATGGAGCACATGGACCATGGTGACGCGGGAGGCGACTTGTTTCGCACTCGCGGCGCTCACGACAGCGTGGAAGGGTTGAAAAAGGAAATGCTGGGGGACGGCGAGGGGCTGCTCGCCCGCGGACGCAACATCTACCTCCATATGTGCGTCTTCTGCCACGGGAAAGACGGCAATGGCGGTGGCAGTGCTACCGATTATCTTTATCCCTGGCCTAGAGATTTTCGCAAGGGCATCTTCAAGTTCCGTTCCACCCCCACAGGCTCTCTACCCCATGACGAGGATCTGTATCGAACCATTATCAGGGGCGTACCGGGAACCTCCATGCCTGCATGGGCGGACGCGCTTTCCCCGCAGGATACTTGGGCGCTCATCAATCTTATAAAAAACTTCTCACCCCGCTTCAAGGAAGAACCTCCAGGAGAAAAAATCGAAATCAACGATCCGCCCCCTGCATCACCGCAATCGATCGCACGCGGAAAGGAATTGTTCGTCAAACAAAAATGCGACAACTGCCACGGGCAATCATTACGCGGGGATGGCCGGCTTGCCGAATCGCTGATGGATGCGTGGAAGCACGCTGTCTTTGTACACGACATCACCGTGCCCGGTTACTACAAGAGCGGGTTCGAGGCCAAAGACATTTTTCGAACACTCAGCACCGGATTGGACGGCACCCCCATGGAGTCCTATGCGCACCTACCAACAGAAGACCGATGGGCACTGGTCCACTACATCCGTTCAAAGTTCACCACGGAACACAAGGAGGGCGCATTTGAGACTGACGTCCATTCCTTCTATAAAGCATTCGAGCTGAACACCGACGTGAACAACCCGATTTGGGACGGGGTCGAGACGATAAACCTAGTGTTACGACCACTTTCGGCACGGCGTGATGCAGTGGAAATTATCAATTTCGCTTCGGTCAACAATGGTGAACAATTGGCTGTTCGCCTAAAATGGGAAGACCCGACCAAGGATACGTTCTCGGAACTCACCGGAGACGTGTTCCGCGATGGTGCCGCTGTTCAGTTCGCACTGGGTTCTGTCACCTTGCACACTCACGGACACAATGAGCCTTTCTTCGGGATGGGCAACCGCGGCAAACCAGTCAATATCTGGCACTGGAAGGCGGGACTTGAGGAAACGCTAGAAGCGGAAGCAGACATGGAATATTCCACCGGCGGCGTCGATATGGACGCGCTCATCTATGGCGGCATCATGTCGAATCCGGTCGCCCGCCTCAACTTGACCAGCGAAAATGCCATAGAAGAACTCAACGCCGAGGGTTTCGGCACCGTCACGCCCCAACCCTTAGACAACCAGGATGTCACAGGCTACGGCGAGTGGAAAGATGGAGTATGGACCGTCGTATTTCTACGCGATATGGTCAAGGTGGGTAAATGGGACGTCAAATTCATACGCACAGACCCAACGCTGGTCGCTTTGGCGGTTTGGGACGGGCTTAAAGAGGATCGTAATGGACGCAAGGTAGTCAGTGTGTGGCAACGCCTAAACATCCACACCGAATGACTCTGAGGTCTTCCGGTGACCCTCCATCTTAAAGCTCCGGGACAATTCCCTATCGTTGTTCAAGCTCTCGTTTTCTTTCTTTGCCTCGTACCGAGTGTACCCGCTCAGGCCGCGGGTATCGATACCGGAGCATTGCACCGACTCATCCAGCCGCACCTCCCCCGCCCGCTCGCCGATGGGGAAAAACTGCCCACCGATTCTTTCGACACATCCATCATCCTATTCAAAGACGAAGAACCTGTCCTGTTCTCCATCCCTGGTTTTAAATCTTTGGGATGCCGCGCATGCCATGAAGGTGAATCGCTTCATAGAAAGGCCGCGGACCGAATGCGGGGGGTTCTGACACGTTTAAAAAAAATCCGGCCGGATTTAAAACGCGTGCCGCTTCGCCAGTACATCATCCAATCTTGGCCGGATGCCCTGCTGGCACCACACCAACTGGCTCACACCACCTTCGATACTGTCCGCATCTCTCCAGCTGCTGTTCTCATCGACCGCGAGGTCTACGGAGAAAACACCCACCTTCATGAGTTCCTGCACCTCACCCAGAAATTCGTCGGCCCAGCCAACGAACTGGAAGCATACGGATTGAACGTGCGTTCCGATCCTCGTTTTTTGCTTTTGAATTTTCCATATTTCGAGGACGTGGTGAAAACGTTTTTCATGCCAGATCTACCAAAAGTCCTGAACGATTTTTTTTCGCGTCCGATAAAAGAAAAACTGAACGTCCCACGAGAGGTCCAATGGTTTCTCGCCCCGTTTGACCCGGGCGCGCTTGACCGTTTGCAGGGAGCAATCGAAAAGATGGAGCCGCTATTATCTGAAGTCGAGCGTCTAAACCACGCACATCCCAAGACAACCGCCTACCTGAGTGAGCAAACGGGAAACTCCGCCCTAACATTGGAAATTGCGGCGGCCAGACATCTCACCCTCCCTGCCCCCGAAGTACCGGATGAAATCCGCCACAAGGCTTTCAAACTTTTCGATAGGCAGATGAAAAAAAACGACAACACACGTCTAGGTTATAAGGTGGACCGCAAAAAAGAAGCTCTCCTTTTTATTCAGCATCAACTGAAGGTGTCTGACGAACGATCACGCCTACTTCTCTACTTCCATTATTTAAAGGAACGTTTTTTCAACCCGAGAGGTGAGATCATCCTGCGAGTAGAGGATGATAAAGATTTTGCATCCTACGTCCTAGCCCGCATCGAAGATATCCAAAAAATGACGATGTTCGAGGGCTTGACGGAAATCGAGCGCGAGGCAGCCAGACAAAACTTGAGGTAAACCGGCGTGGGCCATGAGC
>CAZVZT010000002.1:0-17218 GCA_964631515.1 uncultured Nitrospinaceae bacterium | reverse complement strand
TAGTTGTCGTAGAATCCACCGGAAACCGTACACACACCGTAGGCAACCACCCATTTCGGCTCGGTCATCTGGTTAAAAACCTTCACCAGAATAGGAGCCTGCTTGTGACTGATGGTACCCACCACCATGAGCAGATCGGCCTGGCGTGGAGAAAACCGCGGAAACGCTGCGCCGAACCGGTCTAAATCGTAACGGGGACCGGCAACCGACATGAATTCCATGCCGCAACAGGCGGTGATGAATGGATAGATGAAAAACGAAAATTTTCTCGCCCAGTTGATCGCCTGAGTCATCTGCGTCACGATGACATTATTTCCAAGACTCAATTCCAAGTCGGATTGATACAGGTTGGCCATTCCATCTGCTCCTTTTTACCGTTTTTATTTGAAGCTAGGGCCCCAATCATAAAAGATTTTCAGGCAAAATCAAGTGATTCTCCCCCCAAAAACCCACTTTCCCCTATTCCCCAGCGAAGGGTAATATCAGTGGGGTAAATGGCCAGGAGTGTACCGATACCTCCGTTTTAAACAGGAACCCAAGTTAACGTATCGTTATTGCCCCCACAGTTCGTAGAATGTATAATGGCGCCTATTTCACAAACAAAGAGAAATTTCTTCGGGGAAGGAAAATCATGCACTACGAAGGCAACAAAGAGGCTAAAGGCTACACCAAATCAGTCTCCGAAACGGAACAACTTGTTCAAGCCAACCTGAGCAAAGATGGTAAAACTCTTGATCTTACAGCAGCTTACGTCAAGGAATACGGGGCAAAGGACGTATCCCGATTCGAATTTCTCCAAGACCTCACCTCACTGGCCATGGGCACCAACCTCATCGGGCCGCAGGGGGCAAAACACCTCGCCCAGTCCACAGTACTGGTGAACCTAACCTCGCTGAACCTATTCTACAATCAGCTCGGAAACGACGGGGTGAAATATATCGCCGTCTCGGACAATCTCCTGAGTCTGCAGAACCTGATCTTATCGGACAACAACATTACAGATATGGGGGCCATCTATCTGGCAAAGTTCCTGCCACTATTCGATAATCTTGTTCGCCTCGACCTGCGCCTGAACAAAATCAAGGACGATGGGAAAAACGCGCTGATTGAAGCACAGAAAATGACAGGCATACAACACCTCCTGCTGGACAAAACTGAAGGCTTTCTAGTTAACGCCTAAGTAGGCCCAGCTTGCGGAAAATACCCCCCTATAGATACCCACCCCGAAAACAGCACTTACAGATAGCAAAGAGCTGAAAATACAACAGCACCCCAAGCTTGGAAAGGAAACTCTGGTTAACGTACCACCACCCCCGCGCGCGTTTATAAGCTAAACATCGTTGATTATTACTCGGCTGGAATCAAACAGGCTTCGCGTATCAGCGAGCTCTATACCTGCCAGCTCCAAACATTGCGCCACCGACTTGTGGCTGTATACAATATTCCATAACAGGTTGCCCGTCTCTTGAACGTTTTCCAGCAGGCTGGGGAGCCCACCTTCACGCACCACCAAAAACAGATCAAGCCCAATTGCTTTCCAGCGTTTGTTCATCTTACTGCACCGGCGATAGAGCTCCAGCTCCCGTTCGACAAGAGGCCACGTCCGGCGTAGGGGATGTGCTTTGATTGAACTAGGAAACCATTCCTCGAATTCTTGTTCAATTTTTTTCACTCGACCGAGATTGAAGAAATATCCGGTTAGTTTCCCGTGAAGCATACTTAAGACTCGAACACGCTCAGCGACTGGGGCGACCCATTCACCCCGCATCTCTCCGATCAGCAACAGATCAGGACTCTCATTTTGCAAAATGGCATGCACCGACTCCAGATTGCGGTAAAGTTCGCGTAGGATCGCATTGAGGTTTCCAATAGAAACCGGATCCCCGGGATTCCTCGTGTCTTTGAGCGAAACGGATTCAACCTCCAGCATACGGTTGGTGTTTTCGATAAAGTTGATCTGCGGAATGTCGAGCAGGCAATGAAACGTTTCCGGAGAAACGGCGACGTCGATGCCAAATGAGTCGTCAATCCATTGCCGAGCCTTCCGACACTTCACTACGTCTCGCAGAGTGTGAACCACCTGCTCAAGCGATTCGCCTGTTTTCTGGAATTGGTCGAGGTCGTATTCGCTCCCTAAAATTTTTTCAAGAATTCGATTCGGATCGCGCACAAGGCCCCCTTGAAGGGAGCGGCGGCCTGCACCCTCGCAGATCGCCTATTAGGCATGGGGGAAGGTGAGGAACAACGAGCACCTCAAACCTTTTATTAAAGGGACGGCAACTCCTCCCCCCCCCAAAAGCCCCTTGGTACCTTAGGGATTTTTTTTCTCCTTTTGCCTATAAACAAAAAGATATAAACTTGTAACCCATTTTAGACGCAGGGGGGGACAAAAAAAACAAGGCGTGCCGGGATGGTGGAATTGGCATACACACAAGACTTAAAATCTTGCCCTCGAAAGAGGTTGCGGGTTCGAGTCCCGCTCCCGGCACCAACTATTTGTCCGGCAATGAGCAATTAGCGAGGAACGACGACTAGTGGAGGAAAGCTCCTTACCCAAACAAAACATGCGCTCTTTAGCAGCCCACCTGATCCTGTCTCCTGAGCTATAACCTAAATTCCATTAAGTCTTCAGCGAGGACCAGTTCGCCGCTATATTCTTTGGCACAAGCGGCATGCACTTCTTCGAGATCGCAGACGGGGTAAAAATGGGTGAGGCATAACTTTTTACAGTTAGCTTCACGTGCGAGTTTGCCACACTCGGTGGGCGTAAGGTGGCCTTGCACTTTCATACTGTCAGGCACAGCACATTCAAGAATCATAAGATCCGCTTCCTTTCCCAAATCGATCATGCCTTCGCAGTAATCGGTATCACCAGAGACGGCAAGTGTTTTCCCATCGGCATCTTTAAATCGGTACCCCCTGCTCAACACAACATGCTCCACTTTTCTTGAAGTAACAGTTAACCCACCATACTCCCGCGTCTCCTCATCCTGTTCGGTAACCTGCAGTTTATAAGTGGTTGGAACGAGCCAGCGTTTGTAGGCCTGCATGAGAGTGTCAAAGTATGCGCCAAAACCGGGTGCACCGACAATTTCCAGATCGCTCGTCCGTGGGTCTGCTTCATACCGCGTCGCGAAAAGAAACGGGACCAGATCGCACATGTGGTCGGGATGATTGTGCGTAAAGAAGATACGATCGATGTCGTGGTAGGTAAGGTTCAGTTTCAGCAGGTGGTGCAGGGTGCCATAACCAAAATCGATCATCGAACGGATGCCACTGTTCTCGACAAACACTCCGGAAGAATACCGCTCGTTCGAAGGCACCGCTGTTCCAGAACCTGTAATAGTGATTCTCACATGGCACCTCTTATGACCCGTCCTTCGCTTAGCGGGCTTCCCTGAATATTCCGAAGGAGCTGGTGTACCCGTGCAGAAAGGTAGTATCCCCCACTGGTCCGATCTCGCCGTTACAAAAGAACCCGCCCAACGGGATGTCGCCGAGTTGATCTCGAAACATGTCGGAATCGTGGTTGGGTTTTCCATACAGGTATTGTCCTCGACCCAAACACGAAAATAGTAACGCACCGCTCGCATCCTTTGAGTTGCCACCAGAGCGGTAGCGATCCAGCATTAGTTTTAGATCTTCAGCAGACATGACTTTATCCCGCAGGTGGAACTGAACCAGTTGTCCTTCGCGCAATATCGTGCCGATAGCGATGCCGCCGTTTGTCTGGTCGGCACCCATGATGTTGCGGATGAGAAAGTCACCCTGTTGCGGATTGTCCTTTAGCGGGTCCATCTCGATACCAAGAAACAGTGAGGTTTGCACTAGTTGCCGATCGTTTTCGCTCAGTCCCTCGTAAATTTTCTGCAGGACTTCCAGTGGAGGCTGTCCATCGAGTTCCGTGAGCAGGGTGTTTTCACATTTTGTAACCTTGACCGGTTCGCCTATCGGACGGCACCCCTGAGCGACGATGGTGTCCATTGCGATGTTGCCACTGAGCGCTAGCCCAATCAACCCATTGCGGTATGTCTTGTCATTGAGGTAGAGTACGTTGCCTCCCTGCATGTTGGCGCCGCTAGCGAGCCCTCCCACCTTTCTGCTTTTCGGGTAGGCGAAGTCGACTCCTGATAGAAACTCCTCGCCGCGAAACGAAAACGGATCGGCAAGAAAAATAAACTTGGGCTGCTTCTCGGCATCGATGCCGAGCCATTCCCGCCAGATACCGGGGGCAGTATCCTGATTCGGTAGGCTCATGGTATCGGAATAGATGCCTTGGATTTCCACACCTGGCATGTTGGCGCAGGTGATGCTAAATGCGGCTTGCTGTTCTACTTCCTTGCCGCCGCCGATGATACCGCCGCCGGAACAACCAATGAACCAACCCGGATCCATCTTGTCACGGATCAGTTTTGGAACTTCTTCATACTGACCCTTAAATTGCGATGCAACAAAAACAAGTGTCAGGTGAACTTCTTCACCCTCCATCTGTTTTCGAACCGCCTCGATCGACTGCTCAACACAGGCTTCAATCGTATCGGAAGTAGATAAATGGGATGCCCACCTCATGGTTTTTTCCTAAGCGGCATTTACAGTCTTGTCGAGATGCTAAGCCCCTGCCGAGGATTGGCCCGCCAGGAAATCTATAGCCTCTGTAGCAGCCTGGGTTCCGTCCCGGATGCAGTCGGGAATGCCAATGCCAGTGTAGGCGCTTCCAGTGAGGTAGAGGCCAGGAGTGAATTTCAGCGCATCCCGCACCGAATCGATCAATGCGGAATGCCCCACACGGTACTGCACGTTAGCCTTTCGATTGTGAAATACTTTTATGAATTCCGGTTCGCGGTCGATACCCATGATATCATTCAGTTCCTTCAACGTCAGAGCGGCAATCGCATCGTCATCCTGTTCTGCCAACTCTTCCTGCAGTGCCCCGCCGACGAAACAGCGAAGCATAACGTACCCCTCGGGCACACGCTCAGGAAATTTTGAAGATGTCCAGGTACAAGCAAGAATTTTCCGCCCCTCCGTTTTGGGCACCACAAACCCAAATCCGTCCAGTGCGTGTGGGAACCTCTCTTTCTTATATGCAATCGATACGGTAGCCGTCGAGACGTAGCGGACCCTGCTCAGCAACTCCGCCACTTTAGGAGCAGTTTTTTCTACAAGGTGGGCCGAAGTATTTGCCGGGGTGGCGAGCATAACCGCATCGGCATCCATTACACTCCCATCATCAAGGGTCAGGTGCCACCCTTCCCCCGAGGCCTTGAGGTCGGCTACCCCAGCCCCCTTGAGAAAAGTTATTGCGGGTGATTTTTCGACGAGCGTTTCCACCATTTCCTCCAACCCATTTTTAAGAGTCATGAACAGGGAAAAGGGCTGGCTTGCGTTCGATACCTTAGAGTTCACGTTGGCCTGTCGCCGTTTTTGCGCAAGCATACCGAGAATGAGCGAACGGTATTTCTGCTCGGTCTGAACAAAAACGGGAAAAGTGCTATTAATGCTCATCGTTTCCGGGTCTGAGGCATAGATTCCCGCAAGCATGGGCTCGGCCATTTTTTCAAGCGCCTCTTCGCCCATGCGTCTCCTCATAAACGAAGCGAGGCTTTCATCCGCGTTGTTCTTTTTTTTTGGGATGAACAGATCCAGTCCCATGCGAACCTTTCCCGACAGGGTGAAAAGTGAGCTGAAGACAAACGGCATGAACTTGGTCGGAATCATCAGACTTAGCCCGTCGGGCATGGTCACCAGTTTTTTATTAACGTAAACGTAGGTACTGGTATGGTCTGGGTTGGTGCCAGTAAGCCGATCGGCAAGACCTATCTTCCGACACAGTTCGATGGCTTGAGGTTTCTGCGAGATAAAAGAATCGGGGCCACGCTCAACGATGAACCCATCAAACCGAAGAGTCGATATCTTCCCACCAAATTTTTCAGCAGAATCAAGAAGAACACATTCAATGGACGCACCTTGCGCAATCTCCTCCTGAATGCGATAAGCCGCTGCAAGACCTGCAATTCCACCGCCGACGATGATGATTTTCTTCATAAAATCATTATGTCAGTTTTACGAGAAATTTTCAAAGCACTAGAAACACAAAAAAATCAGGAATCAAAGAGCTTGACATGCCTGTTGGCATTGAAAAGGCGAGGAGTTTTTTTAAAAACGGACCACTTCCATTTTTTTGAATCGGGGCAAATCGGCAAGCAAGATACAGTCTTCGTATTGCATGAGATTGCGTCTGAAGTCGATTTTCTTAAGCGCTTTGAGGTTGGACGCATTGCAAAGGGTGTCGACTCCATCACGGGTGATATTATTGCCGTTCAGGCAAAGCTCTTCCAGTTTCCCCAAGTACGCAGAAAGCGCAATTGATTTTACTGCCAAATCTCCAATGAAAACGTCTCCTGCCCTGAGGCTCTTGAGGTTGGTAAAATTTTCAGAAGCGGTCAGGTGTTGAAATCCTCTTTCCTTAATTTCGTTTTTGTTGAGCGTAATTTCTTCCAGCCCATTGAGGGTGTCCGATCGCGCCAACGCCAGAACACCGGCAGGCATAATTCCACAATTTTCTAGATTCAGGTTTCTTAGACCGGAAAAAGCTTCAGACTCCGCCAGAATAATCGCTCCCTTGTTCATTATCGGGTTATCCATCAGGTTAAGCGATTTGAGTGATGTCAAATGTTTGCTTTTCGCCAAAGCTTCAAGTCCGGCATGGTCAAAATGGTTGTTCCTCAGCGAAAGCGTTTCCACCCCGGCTAGCTGATCCGACCGGGCAAGGGCTTTGAGTCCGGCATTCTCCAGTCGCTGACCATTCAAGTTCAGCTTCGTTCCCGAGAAGTGTCTCTTTAAAAGCAGACGGATACGTAAATCCATGAGGGCCGTCTCGGAAGTGCCATTGTAGTCATTATCGTATAGATAAAGATCGGCAAGGGACTCCAACTGCCTGGATTCAGCGATAGCCCCGGCTCCCGCGTTGCCAATGGAATTGGAGTCGAGAAGTAGTTGTTCGACGCAAGCAAGGGTCGGCGATTTTGCCAGCAAACCTGCACCCGTATCACCAATCCTGTTCCAGCCTAAGTTAAGATGCCGCACGGGTACGAACGCTCCCGTTTGCAGCCAGTCGGAAACCGTTTCGTCACCCATCTGGTTTCTGCGCAGGTTAAGTCGTGCAAGTGAAGCCACAGCCGTACCGTCTGGGAACTTCGCCAGCCGTTCTTTCCCGATCTGGTTTAATTCTAGGTCCAGCGTCTCGAGTTGGGTCAGAGCTCCGGACTTAATGAGGTGCAATGCTCCAGAATCGCCAATCTGGTTTTTTGTCAGGCTCAGATGTTTGAGCTTGGCAAATAATTTAGCTTCGGAGATCGCCCGCGCACCCCCATCACCAATCTCATTGGCCTCCAGGATTAGCGTGGTGAGTCCGGTCAATGAGGGACACTTTGCCAGAGCTTCGACTCCCACATCGGTCAGCTCGTTCCAGCTCAGATTCAGTTGAGTGACATGGGACAAGTCTTTCATCCGCGCGAGAAAAGTAACTCCCGCGTCACCAAGTCGTTCGTAGCTCAGGTCGAGACAGTGGTTTCCGCTTTCGACACTTTTCCTTAACAGGTCGACAATATACAGATCGCCTTTGTTCGGTTTCATAATGGGTCAGTTATCGGCAGGACAATCGGATTTAAACACCTGGAAGCCTTTGAGTCGGTCCGACTCCTGGAGTAGTTCCAGTCCTCGGGGGTCGATACGGTTGTACTGCATGTGGAGTTCATGCAGAGCGGGAAGTCCGGGTGCCTCGGCCAGAGCTTTCATTCCCTCGTAACCGATTCGATTGGCATCGAGATGAAGCGTTTTAAGTTTTTTTAAATTTTTAGCATTCGCCAGCGCACAGGCTCCTCGGTCGCCCACACGATTGAACGAGAGGTCCAACGTCTCCAAGTTGCACAATGTTTCCGATTCAGCCAGAGCTACGGCACCGTCATCTGCAACCCGGTTGGTGTAAAGACTCAGGTAGCGCAACTTCTTCAGCTGTTCCGATTCGGCAAGAGCCCGTGCCCCATCGTCACGAATGAGGTTTTCATACAACCACAGTTCGTGTAGCGGAGAAAACAATTCCGCCTGGGCCAACTCTTCCAATCCCATATCCTTAATTTTGTTGGTATGCAAATAAAGGATTTCAATATCGGGTAATGCCACGTTTTCTGCTAGTTCCATTGCAACCTGGTTATCAATACCTCTGCTGGAAAAATCGAGAGTCTTGCCGTCCTTGCTCAGACACCGCTTGATCCATTTGCGGATGTAGGACAGGTCCTCAATTTTCGGCGGTTTTGGGTTCTCTTTGGGCATAGTCTTATTGGATAGGATTGAAGGGGTTATTCTATCGATGCACCCTGAAAAGTAAAGAGGTATCTGCTAGATCAGGGCCGTCGGTGGCAAATGAAATGGCCTTTCAAGTTTGGGCAGACGAAATACCCTAGCGTCTTCTTTCTATGGCGTCGCATGCTACCCCATCCAAACAAAGTGCCGTTCCATTTACCACCATATTGCCACCAAGGCTAGCTGGGTGTTATTCTGATCAATGATGAGTATCGCGCAACGGACCCATAACGAAGCCAATCGCTTACCTGGAACCCTCCTTGCGGTTGCAATATTCCTAGGTTTCCTTGCCGGGTGCTCCGGAAGCGAAACCAGAACCGGGCAGGTATTCCGCATGCCCATAGGCAACGAACCCCCGACTCTGGACTGGACTCTGGCTACGGACAGCGTGTCGTTCAACATTCTAACCAACCTCATGGAGGGGCTCACCCAGTACAATGCCAACTTAGAAGCTGTGCCTGCCGTTGCGGAGCGATGGGAGTTTTCCAAAGACGGAAAGACCATCACTTACTATCTTCGGGGTGATGTGCTCTGGTCCGACGGTCAACCGGTGACGGCAGAGGATTTCGAGTATTCATGGAAACGCTTACTCAACCCCACCACAGCAGCGCAGTACGCTTATTTCCTGTTCGATATCGAGAACGCTTATGAATACAACTCCGGGCTGATCAAAGATGCATCCGAAGTCGGCGTGCGCGCCCTTTCTCCCCGCGTACTCGAAGTTCGGCTGAAAAAACCGGTAGTCTATTTTCCTAGCATCACCACATTCATGGTGACCTTCCCCCAACGGAAAGACATCGTCGAAAAATTCGGCGATCACTGGACCGATCCGGACAAGATCGTAACCAACGGACCCTTCAAACTCGCCGAGTGGCACCACGAATACAAGCTGGTCCTTGCAGCGAACGAACGGTTCTACGAAGGGCGACCTGCCCTCGATACAGTTCTGGCTTACGTGATTAAGGAAAGAACCACCGCGCTCACTCTTTACGAAACCGACGAGCTAGAAATAGTGGAACTACCACCCGTGGCCATTCCCCATTTTAGAGATCATCCGGAATATAGTAGCCTGCCGCAATTGCGCGGATATTATTACGGAATCAACGTAACCAAACCTCCGTTTGACAATAAACTCGTGAGGCGGGCCTTTGCCCATGCAGTCGATCGCTCCCGACTCCCCCTGCTCCTTAAGGGCGGGGAACTCCCTACCTCGTCATGGATTCCCAAGGGAATGTTTGGTTACAATCCGAACATCGGAGCGAAATTCGACCCGGAAAAAGCGCGGTCATTATTGGCGGAAGCGGGCTACGTCAACGGGAAGGACTTTCCAAAAATCACTGCCATGTACAATACGAACGATACGAACCGGTTGATTGCCGAATTCCTTCAAGCCCAATGGAAGAAATACCTCAAGGTATCTATAGAACTTGAAAGTCAGGAATGGAAAGTGTTTCTCAGCAGACTTCAGGTCGATCCGCCTCAGGTATTTCGACTGGGATGGGGGGCGGATTTCCCGGACCCGGATAACTTTATGAACCTGTTCATCACCACAAGCGGCAACAATCGCCTTCAATGGAGCAATGCCCGATACGACGAGCTTGTGGCGCTAGGGGCAACCCTACACGACCCTGAAGAACGGCTTGACGTCTATAACGAAGCCCAAAGGATATTAACCGAAACCGATGCCGCGATGATCCCGCTTTTTGTTTCCACACAGAATCTTTTGATCAAACCCCATGTCAATGGATTGGAAATGAACTCTATGGAGCTCATGTATCTCAAGAAGGTTCATCTCAATACGGAGCGGGGCACCTAATGCGATGACCTCAAAAAATGAGCACTGCGGAAGGATCGTCTTGCGTGACAACCTACATAATCAAACTAAGAACTTAAGACTTAGAGTCATCAGGTGAGAGCTCCTTCATCATCTTAGCCATATCCCCCATTTTGGACATATCCCCCATCTCTGAAATATCGATCCCCATATCGGCAAGCGCGCCAGAAAATGGGCATTTCCCGGCCTTGGGCGTTTCACCTTCGCTTTCCACGGCAGGGGTCTCAGTGGACGCTTCCTCAGTTTGCAATTGCCCCGCTTCGGCCATGATCATCCAGTGAAGTGCATCGATTTGCTGGTTCTTCTCAGAAGCATATTTTTCGATCGATTCACGAGTTTGTGTGTGAGTTACATGCGGAAGGGCCTCTCGGTATTTTTCGAGAGCCTGTTTTTCCAACTCAATCGCTGCTTTAAGTGCTTCGACGGAATTCGACATCGTCGTTTCTCCTGCAAAAGGGTCCATTAAATAATTTGAGTTCGGTACTAAAAAATATATCAAAAGACTGCTCTCCGCACAAGAGGGTGTAAAACCCGAACGATAGTTTACAAATCACCCCTTGGACCCTATAAACATATTATGGATACTAAGGTGGGCAGTATCATCCGGCCAGGAACAAAGGGCGATGTTGTCTTACTGGGATTCCCCCACGATGAAGGGGTTGCTATAAACGGGGGGCGTCCAGGTGCCCGACACGGACCCGAGAGGTTCCGGTTCTGGATTGGGAAATATGGTACGGTCGAAAATCCCTATGCCAGAGTTGACCTTGCAAACCTGTCCATCACCGATGCCGGGAATATCTCTTCCGAGCTCTCTCTGGAGAGAGCGCATACAGAACTGACTACCCAAACCAGAAAAATCCTGCAGTCGGGCGGTATCCCTTTCGTGATTGGGGGCAGCAATGACCAGTCCTATCCCAACGCCTCGGCCCTCCTAGCAGAACCGGGGCAACCCACCGGAGTAATCAACATCGACGCTCATCTTGACGCGCGGCCACTAAAAGACGGACGGGCTCACAGCGGGTCCTCATTCCGGCAGTTGCTTGAAGACCCCCGCTTCTGCGGGTCCCACTTCATTGAGTTCGCCACGCAAGGAAGCCAGTGCTCTCGCGAACATGCCCAATATGTTCTAGATAAAAAAGGACGCATTCTTTGGTTGGATGAAATACATGGGAAAAACACCGTCGGCGAATCATTTATCACGGCCCTTGGCAATCTGGCTTGGGAATGCTCGTCCCTATTTGTCAGTTTCGATCTCGATTCAGTAGCTGGACGCGACGCTCCGGGCGTTTCATGCCCAAGTCTTATCGGCCTTAGCGCCGAAGAAGCCATCACAATCGCTTACCACGCAGGGGAACATCCCGCAGTGGCATTATTCGACCTTTCCGAATACAATCCGGATATAGAAGAGGAGCACACAGGGCGCCTCGCCGCGGCAATCTTTTATTTTTTCTGCCTGGGGGTAGCTTCCAGGTCATCTTAGAGGGGAAAACCTGAAATATGAATAAGAGCAAATCCAAACGAACCACGAAGCACCGGTCATCGCGCCGGAAGCTGCCCGCCAAACGGCCCATGGCCATGAAGCAACGCCCCAAGTTTTCTCCGCGCGCAAGCCGGTCTCTCAAGCTTCGCTGTTGCGACTGGGATACCGAAGCCGCCTTGCGCATGCTACAAAACAATCTTGATGAAGACGTCGCCTTGGACTGGGAACAGTTGATCGTGTACGGAGGAAGTGGACGCGCCGCCAGAAACTGGAACGAATACCATCGAATCATCACCGAGCTCAAACGGTTAAAACCAGATCAAACTCTCTGCATACAATCCGGAAAACCCGTTTACGTTGCTCCAACGCATCCCGGAGCACCACGGGTCATCATCGCCAACTCCAACCTTGTCCCCAGCCATGCCACACAGGAACACTTCAACCAACTGGACCTGATGGGGCTCACCATGTACGGACAAATGACTGCCGGAAGCTGGATTTATATCGGTACCCAGGGCATCCTGCAGGGCACCTACGAAACCTTCGGCGCTTGCGCACGGAAACATTTCAAGACATCCAGCTTGGCTGGAAAATGGATTTTCTCTTCCGGGCTTGGCAATATGGGCGGAGCGCAACCCCTTGCGGGAACAATGAATGATGCTTGCGTCCTCGTCGCCGAGGTTAATCCAGAACAGGCCGAGCACCAGAGGAGTGAAGGCTATCTTGACTGGACAACGGATTCCCTCGATGAAGCACTCAAATGGATTGACGATGGTCTGGAGCAAAGGAAACCTATCAGCGTCGGCATCGTGGAAAACGGCGCAACCGTAGCCCGCGAACTGCTCAAGCGAAAACGCATCCCCGACATCGTCACCGATCAAACTCCAGCGCACAACCTCATGGACTACGTGCCGGAAGGAAAAAGCTACAGTTGGAACATGTGGCTTCGTGACAAAAATCCAGCAGAGTATCTCAAGCTTTCTCAAGTAACGGTCGGTAAGCACGCACGTGCACTTATAAAAATGCAAGAAAAGGGCGCGGTGGTCTTCGACTACGGCAACAACCTTCGCGGCCAAGCGGAAAAAGGCGGTCTCTCTATTCGCAACAAGGACGGATCCTTCGTTTATCCAGGGTTCGTCTCAGAATATATTCGTCCGCTCTTTTGTAAAGGACAGGGGCCCTTTCGCTGGGCGGTTCTTTCAGGGCGTAAGAAAGACCTGTTGACGATAGATCAGGCTGTGCTTGATACGTTTCCGAAAAAACCAGAGCTCAGACGATGGATCGAAAAAGCGCAAAACCAAGTACCGATCCTTGGCTTACCCGCACGAGTATGCTGGCTCGGGTATGACGAGCGGGTTAAGATGGGTCTTGTTATGAACCGCCTTGTAAAATCGGGTAAGGTTGCGGCGCCGATTGTCATCGGCCGCGATCATCTGGATTGCGGTAGTGTCGCTTCGCCCAACCGTGAAACGGAGAGCATGCTCGACGGCAGTGATGCTGTTGCCGACTGGCCCCTCCTCAACTTTGCCCTCAACGCCGTCTCGGGTGCAAGTTGGGTGAGTTTTCATCACGGTGGCGGGGTGGGCATCGGCAACTCCCTGCACGCGGGCATGGTGATCGTCGCCGATGGCACCCGCGATAAAGAAGCGCGACTGGAACGCGTGCTGACTAACGATCCCGGGATCGGCATCGCCCGCCACGTCGACGCAGGTTACGAAGAAGCGGAAAAAGTTGCCAGAAAACACAAGATCAATCTTCCCAAAGGACGATGACGGAAACGGTCTGCTTTAAAAATATCGGACAGCTAATCCAAACGGACGTCTCGGCGGATGGGCAACCCCACCTGAAATTTTCAGACCATAGTGCCCTTCTAGTTGAAAACGGGCGCATCGAAAGCGTGGTTCCGAGTTCCGGACTAAAATCCTCCGACTATTCCAAGACGATTGACCTCAAGGGCAAAACCGTCATTCCCGGTTTTGTCGACTGCCATACCCACTTGATCTATGCCGGAGAACGCAAAGAAGAAATGGAACAGCGGCTGGACGGTTCATCCTATGAGGACATCTTTAAAAACGGCGGCGGCATTTTAAACACCGTCCATGCAACCCGCAAGGCCGATGCGCAATCTCTATTCGTAACCGCACGGACACGGATGCGCCGAATGATGGCTTTGGGCACCACCGCGTTCGAAATCAAATCTGGGTACGGTCTAGACCTCAGCACCGAAAAAAAGATGCTGCGCGTCGGGCGCCGCCTGAAGGACGCTCTCCAGATTCCAGTAACCCTCACCTACCTGGGCGCCCATGCGGTGCCACAGGGATCCACTCGGTCCCAGTACTTTAACTTTGTCATGGACCACTTGCCCGAATTCCGCGATCTGGCAGACGGCGTGGATATCTTTTGCGATCGTGTAGCGTTCAAGGCGCAGGATCTCAAGCGGCTATTCCTGCACGCAAAGCTGATCGGGTTCTCTCAACTCCGCGCTCATGTGGAAGAACTATCGCACCAAGGGGCATGTGCCGAGGCAGCGAGGCTGGGCGCCCATTCCTGCGATCATTTAGAACACGCCAGCCCCAATGATATCCGCGCTATGAAACACGCGGGCACCGTCGCCGTCCTCATGCCCGGAGTCACTTTCTTTCTAGGGGAGGAAAAAATACCGCTCGTACACAGCATGATCGATGCTGGGGTCACTCTCGCACTTGCCACCGACTGTAATCCGGGCAGTTCCCCCACCTATAACATGCAGACCGTGCTGAACCTGGCCTGCCACCTGTACCGCATCACCCCTGAACAGGCCCTTATCGCTGCCACCTATGGTTCGGCCAAGGCGCTCATCGGACACACGGAGTACGGTTCACTTAAACCTGGCCAACGCGCTGATTTTCTGGTGCTCAAAACTTCAGACTACCGCGACCTATTTTACTATTTCGGCGAAAACTTCGTTGAGAGTACCTACATCGCAGGCAGACCCGCCCGCACCGCTAAAAATCCAGTGACCGAATAAAACCACCAAGAAAAATCAATCTTGGAAAATGAATGATTTGAGAAGTAAAGATTTTCTGCGAACAAACCCAAAGAAATAAAAAAAAGCCCGCGAGGAAAACCCCGCGGACTTTGAATCAAGTATCTGATTTTTAGGCGATCGCCAAAAAACCACAGGCCTCATAACAGGCGTTGCAGTTGATGCAAATATCCATGTCAATATGAGCGACAACCTTACGTGTCCCCCCGGTGATAGCGCCAGTGGGACAAGGTTTAATGCACTTACCGCAAGCGACACAGTCATCTTCCTTGACGACGTAACGGTAAAGTCCCGTGCAACGCGCAGCGTCGCAAACCTGGTCTACAATATGCCGTTCATACTCAGCGCGAAAATACCTTATGCCGGTCAGAACCGATTTAACAGCAGTTTCCCCAAGACCACACAGTGAGGTAACGTTGATTTCTTCGCAGAGGGACTGGAGCTTTTCAATATCTTCCAGTTTGCCGCGCCCTTCGGAAATATCATCGAGCTTGTTTTTGATGAGCGTCAACCCGATACGGCATGGCGTACACTTACCGCAGGTCTCCCCTTCGTTGAATCCAACCGAGAATTTGGCCAGATCGATAACACACGCCGACTGATCATAGGCCGCAAAACTGGCCTGACCCATGAGGACCCCTGCTTCGAGTAAACTCTCATAATCGAGCGGTGTATCAATTTTCGATGGTGGGAGGAATCCTCCCGTGACGCCACCGGCATGAATGACTTTAAGTTCTTTCTTTTTGGAAATACCACCACAGATACCTTCGATAACATCCCTAAACGTGGTGCTCTGGTCGAATTCCATGAGGCCGTTGTACTTGATGTTTCCGGAAATCGCCCAGACCTTGCATCCCGTAGCGTTCTCGTTGCCCATTGACGCGTACCAGTCGACCCCTTTCTTAATGATGGAGGGGACGGTAGCCCAGGTTTCGGCATTGTTGAGCAGGGTAGGCTTACCCCACAGTCCTTTTTCGCAAGAATGCGGCGGTTGCGCCTTGGGCATGGGGCGCTTTCCTTCAACCGACAGCATGAGAGCCGTCGACTCGCCACCGATGAACGCCTCAATACCCTCGTGAACGTAAATATCGATGCTGAAATCGGACCCACAGATGTTGTTACCGAGGAGCCCGCGTTCCCGCGCCTGCTCGAGCGCCATGTTCAAGCGCCGGACGGCGATACTGTAATCGGACCGGGTGTAAATTATCGCTTCGGTCGCTTGGATGGCGTAGGCCCCAATGAGGAGTCCTTCGATCACCTGATGCGGGCAACCTTCCATGACACTACGGTCCATGTAGGAAGCCGGGTTCCCCTCATCGCCATTGACCATGATGTAGCGCGTACCCAAATCATCGGTGGGCGCATTGGCGGCTTTCTTCCATTTATGGCCGGTGACGAATCCACCCCCACCCTTACCGCGCAAGCCTGACTTGATAATATCTTCGATGATGTCAGCGGGTTTCATCTTGAGTGCTTTTTTTAGCCCCTCGTAACCGCCCACCTCAAGGTATTCTTCAATATTTTCCGGATCGATACGGCCGCCGAATTCGAGTGCGACGCGTTTTTGTTTCTGGAGATTCTCGTAATAGTCCTCCTTGGCCGCCGCCTTTTTAAACACCTTACCGGCAATGACGTGGTCCTTGAGAATCTTTTCCACCATGTCTGGTTTCACCTTTTCATAGGTGACCGGATCTTGGCCCGGAACGTAGATGTCGACTAACACGTCACGACTGCAATAGCCGCGGCAGCCTACCTGACCCATGCTACATCCGCCCGGACCCAGTTCGGCGTTAGCTTCGAGTTCCTTGATCTTCTTTTCGAACTCGTTATAAACCTCCTCAGCACCTTCGGCGATACCACTAAGGCTCTTACACACCGTGATCCTGACCGTACCCTCGGCCTTTCCGGTAGGTTTTCTTTCTGTTTCTACTGCGGCTTCCATAAAGTACTCTCCTCAAATCGATAATACCGCCCATCGCTCTAGGCCTGGCCCAGCATTATCAACGCGCTCACAGATTTTGAAAAATTCCAGCAATTCTAGTCACCTCAAGACCGAATGTCAATGTCTCATCAAGGGCTAAAACTGGGGAAAGTAAAAGGGATTTTTTAAGGGCATCGGAGCCTCGGTTCTTGCTTTCGAGATGATTGTCGGCAAACCCACTAGAAAACAGAAGAAGAAGGTTTATCTCATTGTTAAATAATGGGATTATTAGATCACCTGAAGGTAAAGTAAATGGATTGCGGCCACCGGACTATGAAACAAACCGTGCAAATCAGATAACCTCCCCGGGTAGCAGTCTATTGCTATTCACTGTCGGAAGCATCAGGGAGCCAGTTTCCCGGTCTTGCCCTGAAACCTTCCCTTGAAGTAATGGCCCATCTCGGCAAACCACACGTTACTTTCATCATCAAAGGCGAGATCGGCAGGACTGCTATTTGATGTCGGAGTCAAATATTCAACAATAGTGACGGCTTGAGCGAACGTTGTCCAAAACAGTCCACAGACAAAAAAACACTG
>CAZVZT010000001.1:0-35149 GCA_964631515.1 uncultured Nitrospinaceae bacterium | reverse complement strand
AACAAATCGTACCGATCACTGCCGTGGTAAAGTCCGGCAAGAGGCTCGACTTGCGGCGCCCCCTTTCCGGACCTCACCGCACCACCAATAGCAAGGCAGATAAAGTTCTTGGCCTCCCGAACCGCCGAAATAAGATCTAACCCCTGAGCCAGGCCCGCGGTTACCGCCGCCGCCAAAACACATCCTGTCCCGTGTACGTCCTCGCCGCTTAAGCGATCCGAATCCAGAAGGAGCGGATCCCCTCCGTCAAAGAAAAAATCCTGGGGCCTGCCTTTCAAATGCCCTCCTTTAATCAACACATTTTTCGCCCCACTTTTTAGCAGGGCACGTGCCGCACGGAGCCGATCGGAGGCCTTGCGGATGCGGACCCCAGACAAAGCCTCGGCTTCACCCAGGTTCGGAGTTACGAGCAAACTTATCGGGAAAAGTCGCTCTTTGAGAACCTGCACTCCTTTCGCCGAAAGCAACGTTTTCCCCGAGGACGAACGAATCACAGGGTCGATTACGAGATTTTTTACACGATTCCGCCGGAGCGTGCGAGCAACGCATTCCACAGTCGACTCGTTTCCCAGCATTCCCGTTTTTATGGCATGCGGTTTCCCATCTTTAAACAGTGCATCGAGTTGCTTCTCGACAATATCGGAAGGCAGATCGTGCGTACTGAGTACTCCGGAGGTGTTCTGAACCGTTATCGAGGTAGCCACCGATTTTCCGGCAATTCTGCAGGCAGCAAAAGTTTTCAAGTCAGCTTGTAACCCAGCGCCTCCACTCGGATCAAACCCAGCGATAGTAAGAGCTGTTTTGACTCTTTTCATAAAACCCTAGTGGTTTAAAATCTAAAATAAATGGAATTCAGCACTCTAACAGAACGAGCCAAACGTTGGCAACAACTTAACAAGTAGAGCGAATAGAAAAAACGGGCGTGAAATATTTTTTTCTGGAAGGGTTATCCTACGGTCACCGACTTAGCCAGAGATCGAGGCTTGTCAATATTGCGTTTGAGGGAGATAGCTGTGAAATAGGCAAACAATTGTCCGATCACCAGTTGGATCAACGGGGCAACAAGTGTAGAAACATTCGGCAGAATCAGTTCTTCGTTAAACAGACCCCTGTTCCTTCCCTTTTCGTCAAAATGGATGCCGAAAACAAATCCGGAGCGAGCACGTATTTCCTCCACACTGCGCAGAGTGGCTTCGTATAATTCTTTGTCTTCACAGGGAGGGACAAATACAATGCTATTGACTTCGTTATCAATCATCGCCAATGTTCCGTGCTTGAGGAAGCCACCAGACATCCCCTCGGCATGCACATAGGCAACTTCCTTCATTTTAAGAGCCGATTCTAAGGCAACTGGGTAATATATTCCCCGCCCAAGATACAGCCAGTTTTTGATTTTGGCATAATTGTGCGCAACCCGATGGATGAACCCGGATCGCTCGTTCAATATACTTTGAATAATACCGGGTAATTCACGAAGCGCCGCCAGAGATTCATCAAACTCCTTTCTAGCGAGCACCTTCCTTTTGAGCCCAAGCCGCAATGCCAAAAGCATCATGATGACCATCTGCGTAAAGGCCGCCTTGGTGCTGATCACGCAAATCTCAGGCCCGGACCCTTGTAAAATCACCTTATCGACTAGACGTGAAATAGAGGAGCCCATCACATTCACAATTGCGGCAGTTTTCGCTCCTTTGGATTTAGCATATTTAAGCGCAGAAATAGTATCGAAAGTTTCACCTGACTGAGAAGTGGTAAGTACCAGTGTTTTCTTATCCACCGTAGCCAGGGAAGTGAATTCATCCGAACTAATCGCAGGAATGAATTGATCCGCCAGCGAGGAGAATAAATATTTTGAAAATTTAGAAACATAAAAAGTGGTACCGACTCCCACGAGATAGACATCTTCACTTTTTTGAATCATTCCGACAAGTTCGTCTAGTGACGCCGAATCCAGTTCCAAGGCCGTAGTGATGGTCTGCGGTTGCTCATAGATTTCCTTGAGCATGTAATGTGGGTACCCACCTTTTTTAGCCGCCTCGTTGTCCCATTCGATTTTGGTAATAGATTTGCTCACCTCTTTCTGCGTTAGGTAACTTTTGACCACGTAGGAATCCCTGGACAAGATGGCATACTCACCGTCCCCGATAATAATCGCATTCTTGGTATAATCAATGAACGCGTTGAAATCAGAGCCAACAAACTTTAACTCATCACCGATCCCCAGCATCAGCGGAGATTCCCTCCGGGCGCAGAAAATTTGGTCAGGATGATAAATGGAAATAATCGCAAGGGCAAAGGTTCCTTCCAGCATATTCAGAGTTTTCACCAATGCCACCTCAACATCGTTGCACTCCTTATAATGCTTTTCCAACAAGTGGGGAATTACTTCGGTATCCGTGTCCGAGTCAAACTGATGTCCTTCACCGATCAACCCATCCCGAAGAAATCGATAGTTGGATAGAATACCGTTATGGACCACCGCGAACGCTCCATCACAGGAAGTAAAAGGATGTGTATTATCACGGGTCACTGTTCCGTGAGTCGCCCAACGAGTATGAGCAATGCCAACCTTACTTTTTTTCGAGAGAATATTCTCCCTATGAAAAATTTCCTCTACCCCTCCGATATTTTTTCGGACAATCAGGTGTTTCTTATTCATCAAGGCAACTCCACAGGAGTCATATCCGCGGTACTCCAAGTTACGGATCCCCTCAAACAGAACCTCTGAAATATTATTCAACCCGACTACACCATTGATCCCACACATGAGCTATTCCTTTATTACGTTTTGCTGGTGACTGAATACTGGGAGGAAAGAGTTTTTCCCGAGGTAACCACGGTTCCCGGTTGAATAGTGTTTCCCGCCCCGATCGTCACATTATCGCCAATAAATGCGCCCAATTTTGTCAGGCCAGAGGGAAAAGACCTCTTCCCATTCTGCATCTGAATCGGTTTCCAATCTACCGTTCGGTTCACAGTCATGGATCCAGCCCCGATATCGACGTTTTCACCAAGAACACTATCACCGATGAAGGATAACCGTCCGATTCTCGAGTTTTGCAAGACCACACAATTCTTAAGTTCCACACCATAACCCACAGAGCACTTACCTCCGATCGAAGTATAGCTGCGAACCAATGAGTTATTACCTACATAGGTTCCCTTGCCGATGAAGCAGGGACCCTCCAGAACAGCACCGGCCTTGATGACGACATCCTCTTCAATGTTGACAATTCCCTGAATCGTTACATTTGACTCCAGAACCGCGGACTTGGCAATGGAGGAACGGGCCCATGAGTCCAGAACAATCCGATTGGCCTTGAGAATTTCCCAGGGGTAAACGATGTCAAGCCACTCGTCTTCCCACATCGAAGCCATTAGGTCACCTTCTTTTACCAGCACCTTGAGAGCCTTTTCCATGGACCGCTGGTTCTTTTCCAGCAAGCTGAAAAACGATTGTGGCAAAACAAAAACACCCGCCAATACGTAATTCCCGAAGTTGTCTCCCTTGGGTTTTTCGATAATCTTGGTGATTTTCATTTGTGCGTTCAAAAATACGTTGCCAAAACTTTCATTGGAGGGCGGTAAACAAATCGAAGCAACGGGGCGTTTAAACGAGTGAAACGACTGCAGTACCTTGCTGCAAATATTTTCAGCAGTTACCGTATCTCCATAAATAAGAAGAAAATATTCACCCGGTAAAATACTATCCTTCGCCTGCAACACCGCATCGCCAATTCCGCTACTTTTCTTCTGTTCTATGCAGCGGATATTCATTCCACCGCCGGAACGTGAGGCAACAATGTCCTGGAGTTTCTCTTTATGATGACCCACGACGAGAAAAATGTCGTTGATCCCCGCATTTTTCAACTGGGTCAGGCTGTTTTCCAGCAGGGTCTTGCCCGCAATCGAGATCATAGGGATCGGGCGAGTGGCCGAAAACGGTTCGAGGTTGGTGCCCTTGCCGGCGGCGAGGAGAATGGTTTTCATTTAGACCTCGTCCTTGATGACGCTTACGCGACGCGTGATAAGCTTATGAGGATTGGGTTTGTTCCGCCAAAAACTGCTCGGCTCGCTCCAAATCTTTCATGGAATTGATCCCAAACAGTTCCGCAGCATCTTGAATTTGTACGGCTTCTACACCAAAACCGCTCTCCACTATATAACGTATCGTATCGGTCAAATAAAATTCTTTCTGAGCATTGTCGTTGTCGAGCGAAGCTAATGCATTGAAAAGAAAACATTTATCAAAACAATAAACCCCTGCGTTGAATTCGTAAACCTTTTTTTCCTCAATTGAGGCGTCTTTCTGCTCGACGATCCTGACTACAGCCCCCTTTTCGTCACGGATAATACAGCCAAAGTCTTTTTTTTCCGGTGTTTTAAGTGTTAATAGCGTACACAGGGCACCCGTTTCACGGTGCCGTTCCAGCAGGGTGGCCAGTGTCGTGGATTTAACGAACGGCATGTCTCCGCAAACGACCAGAACATCTCCTTCAAAATCGGCCAACACCGACTCCGCCTGTCTCGCGGCATGGCCCGTCCCCAACTGTTCTCTCTGTTCAGCGAATTCAAGCTCGTGGTTCGAAAACTCCAACCTCACGCGGTCCGATTGAAATCCGACCACAATAATCGAACGGTTAGCTTGAAGCGGAGCGAGGGAGTCCAGAACATAATGCAATAAAGGACGGCCACCAAGCGGTTGAAGCACTTTAGCAAGAGGGGATTCCATCCGAGTGCCTTTCCCAGCCGCAAGCACAATGACCGCGAGGCTCTTAAATTTCATAGGGGGTCACACCTTTGAATATTTTTTATCAAAGTACTGTTGCTTGAAAATTTTTTGTACAACTTAAAGGGAAAACTAGATTTAAAACTGTCCACCAGCGGCTTTTTCAGGTAGGCCAAAAGTGTCTTTTGCAAACGCAGGATTTCGCCGGATAGTAGCAGACCCCCCCATACCGGTCAACCCCGTGGGATCCATTGAATGGGCACTTGGGTCATGTGGTTATTCGTTGAAAACGCTGGACTGGGATGAGTTTTCATGTCATGTTGAGCCGACAGTCGTTTCACAAAACACCTACAAAAATGAAAGTCGCTTTCACCACATTAGGGTGCCGTACCAACCAGCACGACACGGCGGAAATGCAGGTACTTCTTGAGCAGGAAGGGTTCTCTATAGTCAACCCTTCCGAAACGGCGGATATTTACGTCATCAATACCTGCACCGTGACTCAGCGGAGTGACTACAGCTCCCGCCACGCAGTTAAAAAATCACTGGCTATCAACGAAAACGCCATGGTGGTCTTCACGGGTTGCTATGCTCAACTTAACCCCAAGGAATCGGCCCGACTGGATGGACTCGACGTTATCCTCGGTAACGCCGACAAACTGGAAATCGCCAACCTGCTCAAGAGTAAGCTGCAGGAAGGCCATACCGAAAAACAATCCGGACCCGCAGAAATCCGCATGTCCGATATCCATGGCAAGCGGACGTTCCGCGCCCTCCCCGTCACCCGTTTCCAAGATCGCACTAAGGCTTTTATCAAGGTACAAACCGGATGCGACGAAAAATGTTCCTTCTGCACCGTCGTGCGCGCGCGCGGAGCCTCCGCAAGCGACTCTCGGGAAAACGTGCTTCACAATGTGCGCCAGGCCGTTGGCGCCGGGTATAAGGAAATCACCCTCACCGGGATCAACCTCGGCACTTGGGGCATGGATCTTAATTCAAAAGAAACCTTCTCATCATTATTACAGGATATCGCTGATTTACCTGGCGACTTTCGCGTGCGATTGAGCTCAATCAATCCCATGGAAATCGACGACGATCTTGTCGCTCTTGTCTCCCGGCATAAAAAAATCTGTCCGCATTTTCACATTCCCCTGCAAAGCGGGGACGACACCATCCTTTCCCGCATGCGTCGGAACTATACAGCCAGACAGTATGAACTCGTTGTCCGGCGCGCCACAGAGAGAATCGCTCCCCTGGGCTTGGGTGCGGACGTGATTGTAGGTTTCCCTGGAGAAACCGAGGAACAATTCGAGCGCACGCGTCAACTGATCGAGGACCTCCCCTTCTCCTACTTGCACGTGTTCTCTTACTCGCCCCGCAACGGAACGGAAGCCGCCGGATTTAAGAACAACATTTCAAAAACAGTCAAGCGAGAGCGCAATCGGATTCTAACCGAGCTGGCGAAGAGAAAATCGCTCGAGTTCCGCCGCGGATTCATCGGTCAAACCGCCACCGTCCTCATAGAGAGTAGTGAAGATAACGATGGAACATTAAAAGGACATTCCGAGCATTACATCCCCATCCGCGTTCGCGGAGAAGCCCCCATGCGCAATCGTCTAATTCCAGTCCGCATCGAGGAAGCAAATGAAAACCAGGTTATCGGATGCGTCCAATCCTGACCCTATCCAGTCAGAAGGATCATGAGCAATATCAAAATCATCTGCCAGAACAAACGAGCGCGGCACGAGTATTTTATAGAAGACACGGTAGAGGCCGGGCTGGTCCTGCACGGCCCGGAAGTGAAATCTCTACGGGAAGGAAAAGCCAACCTAGCCGACAGTTATGCCAGCGTCGAAAAGAACGAGGTATGGCTCAATAACTGTCACATCGACCCCTACGGTCCGGCGCATCAGTACAACCTGCACCCAACACGCAAGCGCAAACTATTGCTTAACCGGCGGGAAATCAACAAACTCATCGGACGGGCACAAGAAAAAGGCTACACCCTCGTTCTCCTCAAACTATACTTCAAAAGTGGGGTAGCCAAAGCCGAGCTCGCCATAGCCAAAGCTAAGAAGCTCCACGACAAACGCGCCTCGATAAAAAAACGCGAAGCCGACCGAGAAATCGACAAAGCCATGAAGAAAAACAGGAATTGATTAGCACTAGAAACTGAAGTTCACTCTTCCTCTAAATCACCATATTTTCTGCGCATGTATTCGTCCTTGCCCCAGAAGTAAAGGAAGAGAATAACCCACCCAATAGCGATGGTGATAACACTACGTAAAAAATTACCATCGAGCGCACCAATCAGCACCCAAAAGATGGAACCGATAATCCAAAAAATAATAAATATGCTTCGGAGTCCTGAGTTCCTTCCTTCCATGGCATGCCCCTAGAATGATTTATATAGCCCATCACTGATCAGCTTTTCTGTGAAGAAACCACCAAGGTGACCCCACCAACGGCCACAGCCCCGCCAAGGTAGCCTGTCCAACCAATATTTTCTGCGGGAAGCGACTCAACCCAAAACGTGTTCAACACCCACATACCCGCCAAGGTGATGAGCGGATTAAGCGTGATAAGGATACTGATGAGACTTAAGGGAACGCACTCCACCGCTTCGGCCAGAGCTCCATAGGCAAGGAGCGTGTTCATCCCCAGAAAGATCAGAACGATCCATCCGGCAGCATCACTCTTACCGAACTCATTCCATTCCACCAGCGGCACTAGCGCCACCGCTGCCGCACCGTACACGAGGAGGTTGAGGGACTGCGCCTCAAACCGGGTACTCAACCGTTTTTGAAAAATCATATACAACGCCCAGACTACCGCTGCAGAAAGAACCCAGCCGTTGGCCAGAGCGTAAAGGCTTGGGTCAGTAGCATCTCCCGCTCGGTCTAAGTAAAACAGAAAGAATCCGGCCGCAGCCACAGCCATTCCTATAATTTGTCTCCGGCTCACGGATTCGCGGAAGATCACGATTCCGGCGACAAACAGAAGGATCGGCGCTACTTGAATGATGATTGCCGCATTGGAAGGTCCGCTGAAATGGACCCCCTGGGTCATGCCATAATAATTCCCCGCTAGCGCCACACCACCGAAAACTCCCAGAAGGGGTGGACGTTTCAAAATTTCCCTACCACCAGAACGGAAAACTGAAAGGAACGCTAACAGGATAATGAAAGAAAAGAGAAACCGGAACCAGGCAATCGTGCCGGCAGAAAATTGGTTGAGGGCAACCTTGAGAAAAATCGGAAGAACCCCCCAAAGCGACAGGGTCACCATCACCATCAAAATACCACGCGTGTAAGATGGGGATTTGTCGCCTAACGGGTTCAATTGAGACGCGAAAACTGCTCGAGGAGAGATAGACCCAAAGTCTGACTCTTTTCTGGATGAAATTGAAACGCGTAAATGTTCTCGTGCTGTATACCGGACACAAACTCAACCCCGTAGCGAGTGGTAGTCGCCACCATGGTTGGATCTTCCGGAATCACGTAGTAGGAGTGTACAAAATAAAAATAGGAGCTGTCGGGAACCGCTTTGAATAGCGGGTCTTTTTTTTTCACTTCGACGCTGTTCCAACCCATGTGCGGGATTTTCATCGGCGCCCCACTTTCTGTTTCGGAACACCCTTCAGGAAAGCGCACAACTTTCCCTGGAAGGATACCGAGCCCATGAACAGGTCCAAATTCCTCGCTTTCCTCAAACAAGAGCTGGAGTCCGAGGCAGATACCGAGAAAAGGTTTTCCGCTTTCGATCGATGTGCGGACGGGGTCAACAAGACCCAGTCGCTTCAGATTGGCCATACAGTCCTTGAACGCGCCCACACCGGGAAGGACAACAGAGTCGGCGTTACGGATTTCTTTCGGATCGTGGGTCAAGATCGCGCGAGCGCCCACGGTTTCCAGAGCCTTCTGCACCGAACGAAGATTGCCCATGCCGTAATCGATTACGGCAATCATTATAACTTTCCCTTGGTCGACGGAACCTGGTTAGTCCGCGTATCGAGAGTACAGGCTTGGTCGAGAGCGCGAGCGAAAGACTTGAACAAAGCCTCAACAATGTGGTGGAGATTGTCCCCGTAAGGACAACTCAGGTGCAGGGTGATCCCGGCGTTATTGGCAAAGGCTTGAAAAAATTCCGGAATGAGCTCGGCATCGAAATCGCCAATTTTTGCCTTGGGGAGTTGCGTATTTAATACGAAGAATCCGCGTCCACTGATATCAAGAACACACTGGGCTAGCGCTTCGTTGAGTGGAGCGTGGGTGTCGGCAAAGCGCTGGATTCCTTTTTTATCTCCCAAGGCTTCGCCGAACGCCTGGCCGAGAACGATGCCGGTATCTTCAACCGTATGATGAAAGTCGATATGGGTGTCCCCCTTGGCCTTAACTTGGATATCGAAATACCCGTGCCGGGACAACTGAGAAAGCATGTGGTCGAGAAAGGGAATCGTGGTATCGATGGTGTGTTTCCCTTGACCATCTAGGTTGACGCGGGCTTCGATTTCAGTTTCGTTGGTTGTTCGCTTGACTTGAGAGGCTCTACTCATTGACAGGTTGCTTAATCTTGCGAGGTGCATCCGTTACAATCGGGTGCTCTTCTTTACCGTTTCCAGAAGAGCCCTTAGCTCCGTTGCCCTGAGAATTATCATTTCTGGACGAATCCAGTACAGAGTTGTAAAAAGAAAATATTGTTTCGAACATGCCTTCAGGGTCGAGCTTGATATCTTTCCTCAAGATTTTAGAAGCGCCATGCTCGACCGCCGCGTCTCCCACCCCGATACATTTTACTCGCGGGGGAACGCTCCCGTTTATTTCCTGAAGACATTCCAGCACGGCAGAACCAAATCCCCCTTGCACTGAATGCTCTTCGGTGGTCACGATGCAACCAGTCTTACGAGCATATTCCAGCACGAGGTCCTGGTCAATGGGTTTGGCGAACCGGGCGTTGATGACAGCAACGCTGAGCCCTTTTTCTTCAAGCAGGGCCGCAGCCTTCATTGAGGGATCAACCATGTGGCCGTACGCAAAAATAGCCAAATCGGTGCCATCCTGCAGCACTTCGCCTTTTCCAATTTCGAGTTCCTTTATCTCTTCATCCATCGGCACACCCAGTCCCGATCCCCTGGGGTATCGCACTGCCGCTGGACCTTTATGGTAGACGGCAGTTTTCAGCATATGACGCAGTTCGTTTTCATCCTTAGGCGCCATGACCACCATATTGGGCAACGCGCGCAGGTAGGCAATATCGAACATTCCCTGGTGGGTCGCACCATCTTCGCCTACGATTCCAGCTCGATCCATGGCAAAGGTGACGTCCAGGTTCATCAGGCAGATATCGTGAGCTACCTGATCGTAAGCCCGCTGCAGAAACGTGGAGTAGATAGCAAGTACTGGACGGAACCCTCCTATAGAAAGGGCGCCAGCATAGCCCACCGCATGCTGTTCCGCCATGCCCACATCGAAAGTACGTTTGGGAAATACCTTCCCGAACTTGCTGATTCCCGTACCATCGGGCATTGCAGCGGTAATACCAAGGATCTTTTCATCCGTTTTAGCTAGTTCAATCAGGGTTTCAGCAAACACGGCCGTGTAAGCCGGATTGGATTTCTTGCCGCTAGAGACAAACTCTCCAGTGGCGATATCGAAAGGACTAGCTCCGTGCCAGACGTCGGCCTTCTCTTCCGCTAGCTCGTACCCTTTTCCCTTGCGCGTGATCACATGAACGAGGGTAGGTCCCTTGAGTTTACGAATACCGGCGAGGGTATCGATCAACTGTTCGGTATCATGCCCGTCCACCGGACCGATATAGCGGAGACCGAGGTCCTCGAACAAGCGTCCTGGGATGAAAACGCCTTTGATTGCTTCATCGACACGGTGGGCATACCGGGAAATATCCTGACCAATTCCGGGAACGGCGAGGAGCATCTGGTCAACTTCCTGCTTGAACTTGGTCATGACCTGCCCGGTCATGATCTTGCTCAGGTGCGCCGACATGCCACCGACATTGGTCGAGATTGACATTTCATTGTCGTTAAGAACCACAACCATATCCATCATCAGGTGCCCGGCATGGTTTAATCCTTCAAGCGCCATACCCGCCGTGAGCGACCCGTCCCCTATGACGGCGATGACTGCATTTTCTTCTTGTTTCAGGTCCCGCGCTTTGGCATAGCCCAACGCGGCGGAGATGGAGGTGCCCCCATGTCCGACGTTCCAGTGGTCGTGATCACTCTCCTCGCGCTTGGCAAAACCACAGAGGCCCCCGTATTGACGGAGGCTATCGAATCGGTCTTTACGTCCAGTCAGTAGTTTGTGCACGTAAGACTGGTGCCCGACGTCCCATATAAACTTATCCTTGGGGCTGTCGAAAACATAATGCAGAGCCATCGTCAACTCAACGACACCCAGGTTGGACCCCAGGTGACCACCTGTCTTAGAGATGGTTTGAAGGAGCGTGTCGCGAATTTCGCCGGCGAGTTGAGGCAGACTCTCTCGCGGAACTTTCTTTAAATCAGCGGGGCTTTGGATGCGATCTAAGATCTTACTCATGCGGCTACCCAATTAAAGTATTCGATGGACCTAACAATCTACAAACCCTGCTCTTAAAGAACTTCTAGTTCTTTGTAACGCGCATTTTAACCAAACACCGTTCGGCATAACGAAGAATCTCAGTTCCTGATTCATAAGGGATCAGAGAACTCCCTCTAAAACGTACGCTGAACGAAGAAGCGTCCGATTTCTCTTAGAGGATCAGCTCGTTCGTCAAAAATCTCCAGACAGTCGATGCCCTCTTCCACCAGTTGTTCGGCCTTCTTCTTCGAATCCCCTAAACCATAGAGAGCCGGATAGGTGGCCTTCTCCTTGTCTAGGTCGCTGCCGACGTCTTTTCCTAACTGACTTTCGTCGGCTGTAAGATCAAGAATATCATCGATGATTTGAAAAGCCAAACCAATGTGGGCTCCGTAGGTGGACAGGGCACTCAACTGGGCCGAAGTGGCCTGACTCAAAATGGCTCCACCTCGGATACAGGCCTGAATGAGCTGGCCCGTTTTATGGGCATGGATATATTCGAGGGTTTCCGCATCGACCGGTTTTCCCTCCGACTCGATGTCCACCACCTGCCCCCCGATCATCCCCGAAGTCCCCAAGGCACGTGTCATATCATGGGCGGCCCTGAGGAGGCACTTCTCCGGAACGGAGCCCATCAACCCGGTATGGGTCATCAGGTAAAACGCCTGGGTGAGCAGGGCATCCCCCGTCAGGATAGCGATAGCTTCGCCGAATACTTTGTGGTTCGTTGGCTTTCCCCGCCTCAGATCGTCGTTATCCAACGCGGGGAGGTCGTCATGAATCAGTGTATAGGTGTGAACGAATTCCGTGGCAACGGAAAAGGGCAGAACATGCTGTCGGTCTCCTCCAACCGCTTCGGCTGCCGCAATGACAAGAACGGGCCGCAACCTCTTGCCGCCGGCAAGCACGCTGTAGAGCATCGACTTATGGATACTTTCCGGATAACTGGTCTCCTCCGGCAAGTATCGGCAGATTGCTGCATCGATGAACTCCCTGCCTTCAGAAAGATATTGAACGGCCGACAAAACTAATTAAAAATCAATGAGTTAATAACAATTCTCCGGTATATCGCTCAGATGGTATCACACCTAGCCCCCCAGTCAACTTTATTTAAAGAAGTAAAATCCGCATAACCTATTGTTTTTAAAATTATTAAACATCAAAACCCCGCTGGGAACGACGGGCGTGTCTCACCGCCAAGAGCTTCTATCAGACATCTAAAAAATATTTTTTTGCTCAACTCCGAGTTGATTTCCAGCAACTTTCGATAATCCTTTCCTTTTGCCGGTTCCGCGTTTATCATCTCTGGTCACGTTTGCAATTTCCACAAGTTAGAGAATATCAACAAGTAAGATATCAACTTCAGAAGGCAGACGTTGATAGCGCCTCTTAATCAAGAAATCTTTCATTAGCCTAGCTAGGCTCCTACTTTATGGGAAACCTTATCAATACTTGGGCGGGTCAACTCTCCCTGGTCTGTTTTCTCCTCGCCTATATCCTGGTTATTTTTGAAGAGAAAATCCATATGCGCAAGTCGAAACCGGTCGTTTTGGTCGGGTGCATCATGTGGGGAATCATTGGGATTTATGAAGCGCAACATGGCGGAGGTCATGCTCACGATCACGTCAAGGAACTGATCGCCGAAATTGGAGAGCTATTCTTTTTTCTCCTAGTGGCGATGACTTATATCAATGCGCTTGACGAACGCAACGTGTTTCAGGTTCTCCGCGCCTGGCTGTTGCGTAAGGGACTCGGGTTCCGCAAGCTGTTCTGGACAACCGGGCTCATCACGTTCTTTCTTTCGCCCTTAGCCGATAACCTGACGAGCGCCCTGCTCATGTCCACTGTCGCGCTGGCAGTCAGCAACGGAAACGCACGGTTTATTGTTCCAGCGTTCGTTAATATCGTAGTCGCCGCCAATGCCGGGGGTGCATGGAGTCCGTTTGGTGATATCACCACGCTAATGGTATGGACCGCAGAAAAAGTCGAGACCATGCAATTCGCCTACCTGGTGATTCCCTCTATCGTCAACTGGATCGTCCCGGCATTGATCATGTATCCCTTCATTCCCGACGAGTACCCCGAGATGGGGAAAAACAACATCAAGCTCAAACCCGGCGCCAAGACCATCATCGCGCTTGGTATTTTCACAATTGCCACCGCTGTCAGTTTTCATCAGTTCCTTCACCTCCCTCCGTTCATGGGCATGATGCTGGGACTGGGGCTCCTGATGATAGAAGGCTTCTATTTGAAAAGGTGGGGAGATAGCAGTCTTTTTTTGCCGGTGGGCACCAAGCGAACCCCAAATAAATATTCACAATTCGATATTTTTAAGAAAGTAGAAGGCGTTGAGTTCGATACCCTTTTGTTCTTCTTCGGCGTTCTTACAGCCGTGGGGGCGCTTCAGTACATTGGATACCTAGCCATGGTCAGCCAAGAACTTTACGGCACGTACGGCCCAACCGTCTCCAACATCATCGTTGGAGTCCTATCTGCCATAGTGGACAATATTCCGGTCATGTACGCGGTACTCAAGATGGATCCCGCAATGGAACTGGACCAGTGGTTGCTGATCACACTGACTACTGGAACCGGCGGTAGTCTACTGTCCGTAGGGTCGGCCGCCGGCGTGGCCGTGATGGGGGTCGACCGAGAGCACTATACTTTCATGTCGCACCTCAAATGGGCTCCCGTCATCGCCGTCGGCTACGCGGCCAGCATTCTGTCTTGGTGGCTGGTCGCCGAGGGACTGGGGTAACGAATCCTTCACGCGCGGGGCAAAGAAACATTATTTTTTTCACTCCGCCACACCTCGAGACTCCCGATACTTCGCTCATCATCCACTCTGTGGTGAGCACACCACCCGCCATATTCCTGCCGGTTTTTCGTATGTCCTCCACCTCTAATTTATGATAAAGTTAACAATTTCAATCACAAAAGAGGATCCGCCACGCAATCGGCGGAGGATGTAAAAAGCCCATGAAATCGAATCGGGATATTGTCAAACTCACCGACCGGCACGTCGCTCAAACCTATGGACGCCATCCCATCGCACTGGTCCGGGGAAAAGGCTCGGCAGTCTGGGACGCATCGGGAAAAAAATACCTCGACTTCGTCACCGGGCTCGCAGTGGACAACCTGGGGCACTGCCCTCCGGGGGTAGTGAGCGCCATCCGTAAACAGGCGGGCAAGTTGATCCACGTGTCAAATCTTTACCACATCGAACCACAATCGCAACTTGCGGCCGAACTCACGCGTCTTAGTTTCGCCGACAAGTTCTTTTTCTGCAACAGCGGGACTGAAGCGAACGAAGCTGCGATCAAACTGGCACGGCGCTGGTTCGATGATAAGGGCCAACCCGGCTGCCATGAGATCATCACCATGAAAAATTCATTTCACGGGCGAACCATGGCATCGCTCTCCGCCACGGCGCAGACGAGGTTTCACGCGGGGTTCGATCCATTGCTTCCCGGGTTCAAGTATGTTCCTTTCAATAACATTGCAGCGGTGAAGAAGGCCATTACGAAAAAAACCTGCGCCGTTATGGTCGAACCCATCCAGGGGGAAGGCGGAGTCAACCTAGCGGACAAAGTTTATCTCAAGACACTGCGTAAACTTTGCAACGAAAACAAAATTCTTTTGATCTTCGACGAAGTACAAACCGGATTCGGGCGTACGGGCCCATTGTTTGCTTACGAGCGATATAAGGTAAAACCGGATATCATCACCCTAGCCAAGGCGCTCGGCGCAGGAGTGGCGATTGGCGCACTAGGCGCTACCAATCGGGTTATCAAATCGTTCGTTCCTGGCACCCATGCAGCTACCTTTGGTGGCAATCCCCTTGCCTGCGCCGCTGCGTTGGCTTCCCTAAAAGTTCTAACGAAAAAAAAATTTCTTGAAAAATCCGAGAACATGGGAGTTTATTTTCGTTCGCAACTCGAGCAACTGGCAGAAAGTTTTCCCATTATTCGAGAAGTCCGAGGCGCAGGAATGATGCTTGCCCTGGAACTTGATCGGCCCGGCATGGATGTGGTAACCGACTGCATGCAGCAAGGATTTCTGATCAATTGTATTCAACAGAATGTGCTCCGGTTTCTACCACCGCTTACCGTTACTCAAAAAGAGATCGAACGGCTAATTAAGGCGCTCTCCAAAAGCCTGACTAAACTTAAGAAGTGACTGGTGATCAAGGAGTTTTTCCTTCATGAAAAAAGATTTTCTAAAACTCAGTGACCTAACCCGAGATGAGGCTTTAAAAATGCTTCGGAAGGCGGCAGACCTTAAGAAAAAGAGGAAGAACGGCGTTTCGCATCAGCCGCTCAAGGGAAAATCTCTGGGAATGATTTTTAGTAAACAGTCTACCCGCACCCGTATTTCCTTTGAAGTCGCCATGTTCGAGTTGGGGGGACATTCCCTCTTTCTAACGGGTGACCAATTGCAGCTGGGTCGCGGAGAAACAATCGCTGATTCGGCACGGGTTCTCTCCCGCTATCTGCATGGTATTCTGATTCGGACTTACGATTTCGAGGATGTGGCTGGATTGGCCAAGCACGCGAGCATTCCGGTGATCAATGGACTGACTGACCTCAACCATCCGGTACAGGTGCTGTCAGATATTTTTACGATCCAAGAAAAGCTGGGAAAAGTCGATGGCGTCAAGGTCGCATACGTCGGTGACGGCAATAATGTCACCTATTCCTGGATGACTGCCGCCTCTATGTTTGGCATCCACCTTACAGTTGGATGCCCTTCTTCCTGCAAACCAAAGATACCCGAGGGTATTGATCATAGTGGTTCAATCGAAATCCTAGAAGACCCTCATGCTGCCGTAAAAGACGCCGATATTATCTACACCGACGTCTGGGTCAGCATGGGACAGGAGGAAAAAGAAGATCAAAAAGAATCGGCACTGAAACCTTACCAGATCAACCGCAAACTCGTGGAGTCGGCTAAAAAAGATGTCCTGGTAATGCACTGCCTCCCTGCCCACCGGGAAATGGAAATCACCTCCGAAGTCATGGACGGCAAGCACTCAATCGTCTTCGATCAGGCAGAAAATCGTCTTCACCTCCAAAAAGCCCTCCTCGAAACATTGCTGTAGCCAAACAAACAATGATAGATCTTGACCAAAACTCCTTCCTCCCCCCGAAAACTAGCGGACGGAGAGTGTGATTAAATTCGAGGTCATTAAACAACACAGTCATTCTTCGGCGCGACTGGGGCGTCTGGTGACTCCGCGCGGAGAAATCCAAACACCCGCCTTCATGCCCGTAGGCACCCAGGCCACCGTAAAAGCACTTTCTCCGGAAGAGCTTGAACAATGCGGCGCGGAAATCATTCTCGGAAATACCTACCACCTTTACCTCAGACCCGGACACGATATCGTAGAGTCACTGGGTGGACTTCACCGTTTCATGAACTGGGACAAACCCATCCTTACCGATAGCGGCGGATTCCAAGTATTTAGCCTGAACTCCCTAGCCAAGGTCACAGAGGAGGGAGTCACGTTCAAATCACACATCGATGGGTCTACCCATTTCTTTTCACCGGAGCGGGCAATAGAAGTACAGGAGGCTTTGGGAGCAGACATCGCCATGACCTTGGACGAACCTACGCCCTACCCTTCCGACCCCTCCAAGACCGAGACCTCGCTGAAACTATCCACGGACTGGGCTGTACGGTGCAAAGCCGCGCATCGTATGAAAAACCAGGCACTGTTCGGAATCGTTCAGGGAGGAATGTACAAAAACTTGCGTAAACAGAGCACAGAAGAAATCACCGCGCTTGATTTTCCGGGCTACGCCATAGGTGGACTGAGCGTAGGCGAAGAAATAGAATTGATGTATGACATCGCCGCCTATACGGCCGAACTCCTACCCAAAGACAAACCGCGTTATCTCATGGGTGTGGGAAAACCGGAGGATCTCGCCCAGTGCAGCGCTATGGGGATCGACATGTTCGACTGCGTCATGCCCAGCCGAAACGCAAGAAACGGTTCTCTCTTCACCAGCCATGGGAAAGTCAACATTCGCAACCTGCAGTACAAAGCTGACAATAGTCCGCTCGACCCGGATTGCAATTGCTACACATGTAAAAACTATTCACGGGCATACTTAAGGCATTTATTTATAGCTGATGAAATTTTCGCCATGCGTCTCAACACCCTCCATAACGTCGCGTTTTATCAGAACTGGATGAAACGCATCCGGCAAGCTATCGACGAAGATCTAGCATTTGCAGATTTGGGACTCGGCTAGACCTTCTCCTCGCTCGGTAAGGTTGCATTTTTCATGGAACGGCACTACCTTACCCTTAGGACCTTGTTTTTTTTATAGGCCCACGGAAGTTCTGTAACCAATTAGTTTTAATGACCTCTGGTTAAGTTCCGAAGGGAGGGATGACAATGGGTTGGGACTGGATGGGAATAGTCGTCGTACTGTTTGCGGTTGTGGTTTATGGTCTCGAGTTATTTGAAGGAAATAATATCTTCCACACCTGAAAATTCAAAGGTAAGGGTGGACCAATTTCACGAGGTGAAGACCATACCCGGGCACGAACAGAGGGAGTGCTCGTCCGAGTTTTCGCCAATGCTCGTAGGTGTGGCTCGGCGTTGGGTTATTGACCTTTCCTGAGTTCCGAAGAGGTTGCGGCAAGGGGCACGGCCCGGATCGCCATGAACAGGGGAATCTCCTTGCGGGCTCGGTTTTCTCCACGCGATCGCTTGCCTGGGTTGCTCTCTTTGTCAGACACCCATTCTTCCAGGAGGTCGACACACAAACCGGCCTTCAACAGAGCCTCGAAATAGCTTTGCAGGGGACGGTGGTAGGTCAGGGTGTAGTCGTTCGGATCTACAAAGGGCGGCGTGACGATGGGGATTTTCATTTCGCCTGCGTACCGATCCACCCGCCGGTACCCGGTTTTTTTTTCCTCGTCCCATCCCCAGTGCGCCTGCCGAGGAATGCGGAAGCAGGGGTGAGTGATGACCATGACAAACTTCCCCCCCGGTTTCAACCATCGAGAAACGTTTCGCAACACCGGTTCGATCGATTCCATATTCTGCGCCGCAAGCAGGCAGACGATGCCATCAAACCGGCGGCCCTTGAGCAAGCCGGGGTCAGCTGCATCACCCACGTGGTAGCGAATTGACTCTTTCGAACGGGAACGGGCAAAGCGGAGGAGTTCCTCCGATGAGTCAACCCCTTCGGGTTTCATTTTCTTCTGCAGAAGGAACCGCGAAAATACTCCCTGCCCACAGGCTAGATCGAGAATACGTCTCCCCGGTTTCACATCGAGTAAACGAAATGCTCCAGGCATGAGGATGTTTCGGTGGTAATCAGAGCCACCTGTCCCAACTAGAGAGTCGTACCATCGGGAAGCCTGATCCCACAGGGTAGGCCGACCTGCCCGTTTGTCCCGGGGCGATTTTCTGGGTTTACCAGGGGCTCTGCTTAGCGCAGTCTTTCTTTTTTTCACAGGGGAATCCTGTTAAAAACCGGGCTCTCTATAAAATGCCAGCCCGGCAACTTGTTTTTGTACACACTTCCATTCACACCCGAAGTTTTCAACAGATAAAACAGGATACAATATTACCACACGAGTGCATTCTTCATGACATCCCTGACCATGACGCTCGCCTCGGCCAGCAGGCTGTAAACCTTCGGGGCAAACTGTCCCTTGATCCTCGGTGATTATTTCACTATTTTTTTTAATTAGATAGCCACCGGAACTGGGCGGTGAAGCGATACAGAAGTTGATGTGACCCTACAATTATAAGCATAGAGTTCCACCCCGGATTTTCCTGCCTTGCGCAACCATTCCCCAAACCTAGGATCGATTTCGTCGTTGGAGGTCACCAACCGCGTATCAGACCGCGGGGAAACAAACAGGACCACGGTACGACAACCTTTCTTGCGCAATTCGACCAGTTCCTTCAGGTGTTTCACTCCGCGCTCTGTCGGCGCATCGGGGAACCTTCCAACCTCTTTCTCGACAAAGCTAACCGACTTGACCTCGACAAAAGCGGGCGTTTTGGGGAAGTCCACCTGAAAATCAAACCGGCTTTTACCACACCGCACTTCCCGTTTGAACCCGCTGTAGCCCTGCAGTTCACTGAGGGCACGATCGGCCAGCGCCTGCTCCACCAACTTGTTTGCAAATACGGGATACACCGACACCCATATCGATCCGTGACGGACGAGAACCAAGCTGTAATCCGTTTTCCTTTTTGGACTGGGATTGTGCACCAGGCGTACTCGGCGACCGGGAATCATCAAACCGGGGAGACGACCCGGGTCGGGGACGTGAGCCAGAAGTTTTCGTCCGTCGATTTCAACTTGAGCTAGATACCGGTTGGGTCTCTCCAGAAAGATACCATCAACAATTCGTTCGCCGAGTCTCATCTAGGAAATAAAAAAATACACCGTGCGGATCCGAGGATGGGGACCTTTAGTGATGCCCACCTTTGTCCTCGCCTGCGTGGAGGTTGAGGGTCTTTTCGACGGTAAGCATCGACTCGACTGAAGGAGCAACGCGATCGATAAAAGGTTTTGGGTAAAGCCCAATCAAAACCACCAAGACACAGGCGGGAAGGAGGAGTCCGAATTCCCTGCGGTTGATGTCGGTGAGGTTTTCGGGAAGCTTTTCTGATTTTTCCTGCATCGCCCCCTGAAACATGTAGAGCATATAAACTGACGCAAAGACGATGGCAAGTCCGCCCATCAAAACGTAAGTTGTCGAGAGATCGGCCAGCAGATGTGAAGTCCACACACCCATGAGAATGAGGAACTCACCGACAAACCCATTGAGCCCTGGAAGTCCAAGCGCTGCCAGGGTGATGAGCATAAACATGCCGTACAGTACGGGCATCGCCTTACTCAACCCACGAAAATCATCGAGATTACGTGTACCCATTTTCTTTTCGAGGATGGCGACGATGAGAAAAAGGGCGGACGCGATGATACCGTGGTTGACCATCTGCAATACACTCCCCCCGATCCCTTCACCGTTGAGAGCAAAAATACCCAGAGCGATGAACCCGAGATGGCTAATGCTAGAATATGCAACAAGCGCCTTCAGATCACGTTGTGCGACGGCAATCCAGGCCCCGTAGACAATTCCTATCGCTGCCCCGCAGGCAATAAGCAGTCCGAAACTCTCCACAGCATCGGGAAATAGCGGCAAGCAGAAACGGATGAGTGCGTATGCACCAGTCTTAGACATGGCGCCCGTCAAAATAAGAAGCACGGGGATGGGGCACGCTACGTAAGCATGAGGCAACCAGCTGTGCAGCGGAAAAATTGGGACCTTGATAGCAAATGCCAAGAAAAAGAACCAGAACAGCCAGAACTGCACAGCTGGATCGATTTTCATGTGAACGAGGGTCTGGATATCGAAAGTAAGCTCGTGCGTGGCTTCAAAATGAATTAGGCTCAACCAGAGGATACCAACCAACATCAACAAACTACCGACCAACGTATACAAAACAAACTTGGTGGTGGCGTAAATCCGGCGCCCTTCTCCCCATATCCCGATAAGAAAATAAGTAGGAACAAGCATCAACTCCCAGAAAACATAAAATAAAACCATGTCAAGAGCAACGAACACGCCAAGTGTTCCGGCCTCAAGTGCAAGCATGAGTGCCATAAAATTTCTGAGGCTTTCCTTGCGGTCCAGCGAAAAATAAACGGCAATGAAAGAAATGAAGGCCGTTAAAACAACCAGCCACAGGCTGATACCGTCAACTCCCACTTGGTAATTGATGTGGAGGTTGGGAACCCAGGCGAGTGTGGTAACAAACTGCATTCCCGGATCAGCCGTATCGAATCGCAGGAGAAGAGCCAACGAAATCAGAAGACTCAGTCCCGACGCACCGACAGATAAGTTGCGAATGGCCCCGGTAGCCTCCTTGTTCACGAACAGGAGACCGAGCGCCGCAACCAGAGGAATTAAAACTATAAGAGTCAGCATATCATTACCGTTTCCGTCACCTTATTGAAACACCACAAACATCAAGATGATCACAACCCCAACGATCATATTGAACGCATAGCCCCTCACCTTGCCCGACTGCCACAAGCTGATGATCTGACTTGCTTCGCGCACTTGTGTGCCGACTTGGTCGACAGCCATGTCAATACCGTCTCTTTCGACCTTCTCTTCCATGAAAGCACCAGTGGCACGGGTGGGCTTCACAATTAAATAATCGTAGATTTCGTCAATATAATATTTATGGAACAAAAGATCATAAATCGGAGCCAGCATCCGCTTAATAAACTCCAACCGGTCCTTTCCTGTCATGTAAAAGATGATTGCCGCAGCAATGCCAACCAACCCGGCCCCAACCCCAATCGTTTCGAAGACTGGATCGTCTGGATGCGGCATGTGCATTCCGAAATAGGTCGCAAGGAAATCGTCCACCATGTGGCCGCCGAATCCCACCGTCAACGAAAAGAAGGCTAGCAACACCAACGGTGCAGTCATGATGCGTGGACTCTCATGCGCATGCACGGATGTCCGTGGCTGCCCTACGAAGGTATAGAAATAGACTCGGAAGATATAAAATCCAGTCATAGCCGCACCAAGTACGGCGATCGCCCAAAACACGATGTTGCCCATATCGGAATGGTACGCGTTAATTATGATCGCTTCTTTACTAAAAAATCCGCTCGTAAGTGGGAACCCAGCTAGGGCCAGGGATCCGATTAAAAACGTAATATGGGTGATCGGCATGGCCTGACGTAATCCGCCCATTTGACGAATATCTTGTTCGTCGTTTGACCCGTGGATGACGCTTCCAGCGCTTAAAAATAGTAGCGCTTTGAAAAACGCGTGAGTCATCAAGTGAAACATGGCGATGCTGTACATTCCTACTCCCGCCGCGAGGAACATATAGCCAAGCTGGCTCATGGTGGAATAGGCGATGACACGCTTGATGTCATATTGCACCATACCCATAGAACCGGCGAATATAGCCGTGACCACACCCACCGTTGCAATGAGGTACATGGTATAAGGAGCCAGTTCGTAAAGGACATGGCACCGCGCCACCAAGTACACCCCTGCGGTGACCATTGTCGCCGCATGGATCAATGCGCTGACCGGGGTCGGCCCCTCCATCGCGTCGGGCAGCCAAGTGTGAAGCGGTATCTGCGCCGACTTGGCGAAAGCACCCACCAGCAGAAATAGAGTGATCAGTAAGATAGCGTCATCGTTCGGGCGAAACGCCTCTTCCGCAAGAGCAAATACATCAAGAAAATTCAGAGTCCCTAGGTGATCGAATATCATAAACGCAGCGATGACCATACCAACGTCGCCGATCACGTTCATGACAAATGCTTTCCGGGCAGCCAATACGGCACTCGTCTTTTCTTTCCAGAACCCGATCAGCAGATAAGAAGCCAGCCCCACTAGTGCCCAGCCTACGATTAGAAAAAAGAAATCGGCCGCCATCACCAGAACCGACATCGAAAAAATAAAAAGGTTCATGTAGGCAAAGAACCGGCTGTACTCGGGATCTTCCCGCATGTATCCAACGGAGTAGACATGGATAACAAATCCAACTCCGGTCACGATGAGCAACATAAATACCGAAAGTGGATCAATAAGAATGGACAGGTTGAGGGAGAACGAACCAGCTGTCACCCAGTTATATAGGGTGGAAACGGCTCCCTTTTGCTTTTCCACATCCAGCAAAAGTTCGCTCAAGGCAACCAGTGTTACTAAAAAAGACAGTCCCACCGTGGCACAACCGAACATCCCAACCCGTTCACGAGACATTCGGTTCCCATACCAACTGAGTATGGTGAAACCAGCAATCGGAGCGAATAAAATGATCCAACAATAGGAAAACAACCGTCTTATCCTTTCAAAACGTCAATATGATCTACATCCATATCATGCCGCGTCCGGAAAATAGTGAGGATAATGGCGAGCCCCACCACCACCTCAGCCGCTGCAACGGCCATGATCATGAGGGCGAAAATCTGTCCGTCGACAGATTTCAAGAAATTCGAATATCCCACCAAAAGAAAGTTCACTGAGTTGAGCATAAGCTCAACGGACATAAACATGACGAGTGGATTCCTCCGGATGATAAACCCGGCAGCACCGATACAAAAAATCGTTGCGCTGATCAGAAGAACAAATTGGTGCCCCATGCTTATTTCACTCGCCTCCGGAGAGGTACATAAGAAAATTTTGCCAAACAAATAACACCGACTGCCGCCACAAGGAGCAGCCCTGAAACCAATTCGAACGGAATCAGGTGCCGCGAGAATAATTCGAGCCCGATCGCTTTGGCGCTGCCACCCACCTCGGCCACCGTTTTGGAATCGAATACGCCTTCAAGGGGTTTGGTAGGTCCTACTGTGGCGGCGAGGTACAACTCCCCAAGCATGGTAATAATGAGAGCGAAAACGATAGACCGCTGAGCTGGAGATTCCTGGATTTCTTTTTTGCCACCCAACAGCGCAATAATAAACAGAAACAGGATCATCACAGCGCCTGCATAGACGATAATCTGCACTGCAGCGACAAACTCGGCGTTATACAGGAGAAACAGGAGGGCAAGGCAAATCATGTTGCCGATCAGGTACAGGGCACAGTAAACGGGAGACGAGCACAGGATAACCCCCAAACTCGCCAATACTGCCGTCAACCCGACCGCCAAAGTAATGGTCTCTCTCGTTAATTCGAGTAAGTCGAATTCGAACAACACACCCTCCTCTCAGGTATCCAACATCAACCGGCATCCCGGTTCAGCGGAAAGCTTTCCCTTCCCCGCGGGGAGAGGGATCCACAAATTACGTTTCCTTTAAACGCGGGTCGTGTTGCCCAGCACATTGACCCGAAACTCATTCGGTTCGGGATAAACCAGCAGATCTTCCTTGATCGCAATATAATTATCGCGATCGTAATCGGCCAGTTCGTAATGTTCACGCAACACCACCGCATCAACTGGGCAAGCCTCTTCGCAATAGCCGCAGTAGATACACCGCAGTAGATTAATTTCGTATACTTCCGCGTATCGTTCGCCCAGAGAAACCGGATTAGTCGGATCATTTTCTGCTGCGACCACATGAATACATCCAACCGGACAATTGACCGAACACAGGCTACAACCCACGCAACGCTCCAGACCATTTTCGTCGCGGTTCAGAAAATGACGTCCGCGATAACGTGCCGGCATGACCCGCTTAACTTCCGGGTAACAGATCGTAACCGGCTTGGAGATCATGTTCTTGAAAGTCACCCCCAAACCGATTAATAAATTTTTTATACCGTTAAAGGTTCTTCCAATCATAATTTCACCCAAGATCACAGGACCACAAATACACTCGTGACCAGAAGGTTAAACAGAGACAGTGGAAAGAGAAATTTCCACCCGAACGTCATCAGCCGATCATAACGAATGCGCGGGTAAGTCGAGCGCAGCCAGATAAAAACACAAAGCAGAACTGCGACTTTACCCGCAAACGCGAGAATCGGCCAAAGCGGGAGGCCATAGGCGTTCCACCCCCCTAGAAACAACAGGGTGATCAAAGCGCTCATAGTCACCATGTTGATATACTCTCCCATAAAAAACATTGCGAATTTCATCCCGGAATATTCGGTATGGAACCCGGCAACTAACTCCTGTTCAGCTTCAGGTAAGTCAAATGGTGCTCGGTTGGTCTCGGCCACCCCTGCAGTAAAAAAGAGCAAGAATGCCAGAGGCTGAATCAGTATATTGGGAATCACTTCCTGGCCTTTCACCATATCAGTCAAACTCAGCGAACCGGTAATCGCAATCACACTCACGGCCGCAAGTCCCAGCGTCAGTTCGTAACTAATCATCTGGGCTGAGGACCTGAGCCCCCCCATCAGCGAGTATTTGTTATTAGAGGAAAACCCCGCAAGAACAATACCGTAAATCCCCATGCCCGAGATGGCAAACACAAACAGGAGCCCGATGTTCACGTCGGCAACCAACAATCCAATTTTCTGCCCAAAAATCGTTATGGGTTCGCCAAATGGGATCACTGCAAACGTCACAATCGAAGTAAACACAACAATGGCTGGTGCCAGGTGAAATAGAAATTTATCTGCCGAACTCTGAATGATCGATTCCTTGAATAAAAGTTTAATCGAATCGGAAATCGGCTGGCCTAAACCAAAAGGTCCTACCCGATTGGGCCCAAGGCGGACCTGGAACCGCCCCATCAGCCGACGCTCCAGCCAAACCAACGCCGGCACCACTCCCATTAAAGCCCCAGCAATCACGAGAGCCTTGATACTCCCAACAATCAGATAGGTGTAGGGTTCAAGAAATTCAATGGTATCGTCGATCATAAGGCTTCCCTTGAAAGAACTATCCCTTCCGTACTTCGACCCAGTTAACTGATCCGCTTCCTGTCAAGCCCAGCACACCCTGTTCATCCGAAACACGAGGCACCACCATAGCCCCCGGATTGCACCGGTTGGACACCTCAACAATCGCCCGCACTTCGGTTCCGTTGGCAGCGAGCACCGCTTCGTCTCCCTCGGCCAGATCCAGTTCCGCCGCGTCGGTCTCGTGCAAATGCACAATCGGCGACTTGAACTGATGGGCCAGAGCACACGGCTCCTCCAGAATCTTGTCATTGGCAAACAGGCAGGTGGAAATGCGCAACTTCAACGTTCCTTTCTCACCGGCTGAAGGCTTCTCGACCTGCGCGACCAACCCATTGGTAGGCGCTACCTGTTCCCGGTTTTTCCCTTCCTTTTCGATAGACTTTTTGTTGATGTCCCCGTAACCGGGAACCTTGTCCGCAAGTTCATCCGTCACCCCAAACGAAGTAGCATATTCCGCCGGCTCCTCGCTCAAAGCGCTTATCATTTTCGAAACGACTTTCCAGTCGGGTGGGCTCTTAGTATTCAATCCCCGTTTGCGGTACTGAACGCGCCCGCCCACGTTCGTGGTCGTGCCCTCGTCATATCCCGGTCCGTTAGAAGGAAGAGTGATATTCGCTAAGCGTGATGTTTCCGTGTTCATCATGTCATGGACCACAAGCAAATCTAGTTTTTTAAGTGCATCCTCGATCTTTTTCCCACCGGGAAAATCAACCACCGGATTGCAACGATATACTAGGAGAGCCTTAAGTTTCCCCTGAGCGGCTTTATCGATCATCTCCAACGCTGAGAACCCCTTCACAAGCGGGGCGTTTTCACCCCAAGCCTGTTGAATTTTTTCCGTATTGGCAAGAGACACTCCCCCTGGGTAGAAGTCCGGAAGAATACCCATATCCATCGCACCGAGCGCATTGGTGAAAGGCGCCGCCGGAATCGCGCCGCACTCGATCGCCGGAATTTTACCGATGACCGCCAACAGGTGCTTAAGCATATGAATCGAATCTCCTGAAAGGGCCGCCGGATTATAAACGATGCTCACCTTCACCCCGGCGCGGACCAAATCCACCACCGATTTCATTTGGGCTGCAGTAATACCGGTGATCGCCTCGTAATCCTTTTCACTCGGCACGGAAGACACTCCCAGGTCCGCAGCGAGTCCGTTGGCCAGCGCGCCTAGCGCTGTTTGGCCAGAACCCACGTTGTACCGCAAAGACAACGCGGCAAACCGGTCCAGCGGTGTCGCCTGGTCATTCAGGACTACCAGCTTCGCTCCCCGGCGTGTAACCGCCTTTTTGATCCGAAGATCCAAAATCGGTAATTCCTCAGCCGGATCACTCGCGATCAACAATACAAGGTTGGACGTTTCAATATCAGGGAAATCGTGATGATCGACCGGCAATCCTGGCGTGTCGGCATAGGCCTTATGGTCCAGGTTGTTCGTTCCAAGCCCCAAGCGAAACAGTTTTTGATAAAGATATAACTCTTCATTTGTGCCGTAAGGCGAACCAAGAAAACCGATGCTGTCAGATCCATTTTCATCAGCAATCTTCTTCAGCGCCTGAGCCGCCCGAACCGCCGCATCGAGAGAGTCAACAACTTTCCGTTCTCCATCAGTCGGACAGATGGCTTCGTCGATCCGGTTATTGCTTTCGATGAAGCCGTACCCGAACCGCGCCTTATCGCAAATCCACCCGTCGTCCACCAAGTCGTTCGGACGTGTTTCGATACGCATAAACTTGTTCATCCGCGAAGCCAAAACCATATTGCAATTGCAACCACAATGAGAGCAAAGCGTTTCCGAATTGCTCAAGTTCCAAGTACGCGCCTTAAACCGGAACTGCGTGTTGGTCAGCGCACCCACCGGACAGATGTCGATAACGTTGCCAGAATACTTCGTAACGTACGGTTCATTATTGAACGTGCCGACTTCGTTGTTGAATCCGCGGTTCAGCATCACCAGCGCGCTCTCCTGCTCAATGATATCGCTGTACCGTGTGCACCGCTGACAGGCGATGCAACGTTCCCGGTCGATAGTGATGACCGGGCTGAGCGGTGTCGCCTTGGCGTTATGGGCACGTTCGAACTCCATGCGCGTTCCGCCTGAACCGTGTTTAAAGGCATTATTCTGCAGCGGACACTCACCGCCCTTGTCACAAACCGGACAATCTAGAGGGTGGTTGAGTAGGGTGAACTCGAGAACTCCCTCCCGCGCCTTCTTGACTTTATCGGTATTGGTTTTTACCACCATATCCGGCATCACGGTCTGTGTGCAGGCGGTGGCCAGTTTCGGCATCTTTTCCACTTCCACGAGGCACATGCGACAGCATCCGAAGGGACCCAGTTTCTCGTGGTAGCAGAACACCGGAATTTCGACCCCGATCGTATTAGCCGCCTCCACAAGCAGCGTACCTTTTGGGACCGTTGCCGGTTTACCGTCGATCGTTATATTGACTTGGTTGTCATCGGGCATAAGTTATCTCACACGGTGACCGCGCCACCTTGAAGTTTTTTAATCAACTCATCATAATCCGAACGGAAATTCTTGATACTGCTCGCGACCGGACCCACCGCCGCATCACCGAGCGGACAAAAACTTTTGAAGCTGATGTTGTCACAAATATCGAGAAGCTTGTCCACCTGATCGCTGGTGCCCTCTCCCGTCTGGATTCGGCTCAGAATCTGCCACATCCAGCGCGTTCCCTCGCGACAGGGAACACACTTGCCACAGGACTCATGCATGTAAAAACTCGCAAGGCGCAGTGTCGTCTCGACCACGTTGACCGTGTGGTCCAGAACAATCAAGGCACCAGAGCCGAGCATAGAACCTGCTTCCTGAATCGATTCATAATCGAAAGGAACATCCACTTGTTCGCTGGTAAGCATGGGCGTCGAAGATCCTCCAGGGATGAATGCCTTCAGTCGATTGTCGTCACGAATACCTCCCGCCAGGTCGTAAATAATTTCGCGGGTCGGGGTCCCCATCACAATTTCATAGTTACCGGGTTTTTTGACATGACCCGAAACGCTGACAAGTTTCGTCCCCTTGCTCTTCTCTGTCCCCAGCGCCGCGTATTTTTCAGATCCCTCATTAATAATCCACGGAACCGAGCACAGCGTTTCCACGTTGTTAATAACCGTCGGTTTTCCATATAACCCCTCAACCGCGGGAAACGGCGGTTTCAATCTGGGTTCTCCGCGCCGGCCTTCCAGCGAGTTGAGCAACGCCGACTCCTCACCACAGATGTATGCGCCCGCGCCTAGGTGCGTATATAGGTCGAGGTTGAATCCGGTCCCATGGACATTCTGCCCTAAGTGCCCTTTGGCGCAGGCTTCCTCAATCGCCTTATCCATAAGATCCGCTATATGCTGAAACTCACCGCGAAAATAGATATAAGCTTTCTCAATGCGACACGCGAAACAAGTCAGAATAATTCCCTCGATGAGAAGATGAGGGTTTTTCTCAAGAAGTTCGCGGTCCTTGCAGGTACCCGGTTCACTCTCATCAGCGTTGCATGCCAGGTAGCGGGGGAATACGTCCTTTGCCAGAAAGCTCCACTTCAACCCCGTGGGGAACCCTGCACCACCGCGTCCGCGGAGACCGGAAGCCTTGACCATCTCCACCAGTTCCTCCGGCTTTTTAGCAAAAGCCTTCTTAAGTGACCTGTATCCACCCTGCTTCTCATACACCTCGAGAGTGGTAAGCCCCTTCATGTCGATGTTTTTCAAAAGAATTTGCATGTTTTTTTCTACCGTGGAAACCCATCGGGATTCCGGTACCCGTTTGACTACGGAAGCGAATCAAGCACCTGGTCGATCTTTTCTTTCGTCAGGTTTTCGTAAAAAGTATCATTCACCCGCATCATTGGCCCACCACAACAGGCGGCAAGACATTCCTCGCGGTGCAGGGTAAATTTTTTGTCCGTTGTCGTTTCACCAACCTTAATGTCTAGCTTTTCGGACGCATACTGCATGAGTTCGTCCGCACCGTTGAGTTGACAACTGATATTGATGCAGAACAGGATGATGTATTTCCCCGTCGGGTGCGTGTGATACATCGTATAAAATGACATCACCGACTGCACATAGGCTGGGGACAATTCCAGTTTCTGTCCAATCGCCTTCATTGCATCGGGGCTAATGTACCCTTCCCGCCTCTGTACCAGAGTGAGCAACGGTAACAGGGCTGACCGCTTAACCGGATACTTCCCAATGATCTTTTCGATCTTTTTTTCTTCTTCCTGGGTAAATGCAAACATCACCGGTCTACTTCTCCCATCACAATATCGATACTTCCTATAACGCCAACCACATCAGCGATAAAACAATCTTTCATCATCTCACACATGCCGGGAACAGCCATATACGACGGGGCGCGCAGCTTCACTCGGCTTGGCACGTTGCCGCCGTCACTAATGATGTAGAACCCGACTTCCCCCCGCGGTCCTTCTGTCGGAACGTAGGTTTCTCCCTTCGGCACCGAAATACCCTCGGAGACCAGCTTGAAGTGATGGATCAAGGCTTCCATGCTGGACTTGAGCGTGTTGCGGGGAGGCAAGGAAATTTTATTGTCATCCACTTTGTAAGGCCCAGTGGGAAGCTTGTCGACCGCCTGTTTGACAATCTCGCGACTCTGCCGCAACTCGGCCACACGGACCAGGTAGCGGTCGTAGATGTCACCGTTTTTGCCCACCGGCACATCAAAATTAAAATTCTCGTATCCACTGTAAGGACGCTTTTTGCGCAAATCCCAGTCCACCCCCGAAGCGCGTAAGACCGGGCCGCTCATGCTCCAGTTGATCGCCTCCTCGCGGCTCATGACGCCCACACCCTGCGTGCGGTCGATCCAGATGGGGTTATGCGTCAGCAACTTTTCGTATTCATCAATTTTTGCAGGAAGGTAGTTGATGAACCGCTGGACACTCTGCAACCACCCTGGAGTCACATCCTTAGCAACGCCACCAATACGGATGTAACTCGTCATCATCCGCACGCCGGAGATTTCCTCGTTGAGGTCGAGAATCATCTCCCGCTCCCGCCAGCAATACAGGAACACTGTCATCGCACCGATATCCAGCGCATGCGTCGCAAGCCACACAAGGTGGCTGGCGATACGCGCCAGTTCGCACATGATCACCCGTAGGTATTGCCCTCGCTCGGGAATCTCTGTCTGGAGAAGTTTTTCAACAGTTAGGCAGTAAGCCAAATTGTTACCTGGCGGGTTCAAGTAGTCGAGCCGGTCGGTCATGGGAATAACGTGGGCGTAGCGTTTCGCTTCCGATGTCTTCTCGATGCCCGTGTGCAGGAACCCAATATGAGGTACGGCACTGGACACCACTTCGCCATCCATCTCCAGAACCACCCGAAACACACCGTGGGTACTGGGATGCTGCGGCCCCATGTTGAGGGTCATGGTATCCTTGTCGCGTTCCAGCAAACCTTGCTCGGTAACACTCATTGCCCGTTCCTCTATCTGGTTTCCGGTTTGGACTTAACCAGATCCCGTTTAAATTCTTTATTGTGAGAAAACGCAATATCTTCCGTGGTCAATGGATAGTCTTTGCGCAGAGGGTGCCCTTCCCATTCGTCCGGCATGATCAACCGCGAAAGGTTGGGATGGCCCGTCACGTTGAACCCAAACATATCGAACAGTTCCCGCTCCGGGTAAAGCGCGCCCTTCCACAAATCTGACACTGTCGGTATCGTCGGATCGTCTTCTTCCAATCCAACCCGCACGCGAATGGAATGGTTTTTATCGATAGAATGAAATTCGTAGACCGCTTCGAATCGCGGTTCCCGGTGCTCATTGAGATGGTCGGCGCCGGTGATGTGGGAAAGGTAATCGAAATCGAGGTCGGGGTCATTTTTGAGAAACTCAGCGGTCCTGTGCAGGGATCCAGGTCCGACGAAGAGAACAGGATCTCCCAAGCTCACTTCGCTTCCCCTTATATCCTCGCCTAGAGCTGACTTGACTTTCTCGAAGATTTCCTCGTTGGTCATGCCACTCTCTTTGCGGCCCGGTCGGTTCCCGCTTCGTTCATGATTTTTTCCTGGAGCTTGATTATGCCGTAAAGCAGCGCCTCAGGCCCTGGCGGGCAACCAGGAACATAAACATCGACCGGCACCACACGGTCCACACCCTGTACGATAGCGTAGTTATTGAAGATACCTCCGCAGGACGCGCACGCCCCCATCGAAATCACCCACTTCGGCTCCGGCATTTGGTCGTAGATCATTTTCAATACCGGCGCCATCTTCTGCGATACACGGCCCGAAACGATCATAAGATCAGCCTGCCGAGGAGATGCGCGGAATACTTCCGCGCCAAACCTGGCGGCATCCCAACGCGAGTTGGCCATTGCCATCATCTCGATGGCACAGCAGGCAAGACCAAAGGTCGCCGGCCACAGCGCGTTTTTCTGCGCCCAGCCGATCACCTTGCCAAGCTTCGTTGTCAGAATACTGTCATAGACAGCGCCGGAATACTCGTAGTCCAGCGCGTCGACCGTATCTTTTACGTTTTCTTTTATATGATTAACTTCGGTCTCAAGCAGGTCGACAGCCTGATCTATCAATCCCATTCCAAGCCTCCCCGTCCCCAGATGTAGATGTAAGCAATAGCTAGGATTAAAATGAACACCAGCATTTCGATTAGTCCGAACAGCTTGAGCTGGCCCAGCGACACCGCCCACGGATACATGAACACTATCTCGATATCGAAAATAATGAATAACATGGCAATCGTGGCGAAACGAACAGGGTACCTTCCCTTGGCTTCTTCTTTAGGGACGATCCCACATTCATAAGGGAGAAACTTTTGCGGAGAAGGGTTCCGCGGACCGAGGATGGTGGACAGCGCCAGCAGCGCTCCGACCACAATCAGCGCGAACACCGCAAGCACAGAGATGAAGAAATATTCTTGCATAGAGGGTTTATCGCAGACAGGGGAAAATAGACCTCCACTCCCAGCAGAGCGAACTCTCCATAATGCTGATATAAAAGCCCTCCGGCACAGGCCGGAAACCAATAGAGTTGGCGATTATAGCAACCTTCCCTACCCTGTCAATAACAAGATTGTCCAGCCACTCTGCACCGGGAAAAGACCCAGCACGCACGGGAAAACCCTTTTTTTATTTAGGATTAGATGAGAGAAAGGAAACTGGCATCGTCGGGAGACCATACCCGTACCACCCCCAGTGAAAAACCAAGAACGAGGACTATTCTCGGTATTCGAGGTGGAGACGATAGATGATTCCAGTGAGGTTATCATCAGGGGTTTGAGCGTTGGGATTGGCGAAGCTTATAAGCTCAAAATAAATCACATTCTCCCCGCTCTTTAGGTAGTTATCCACATCGATCAAGAAGGCATCAGGGTAGTCCGCCCCCCCGTACTCCTGCTTCATGCTGAAATCGTTAACAGTGATGTGGCACACATCGTCCGAACGCAGGTATAGGTCGGCTCTCACGATGCAGTTGCCCCTGCATTCAGAAGGAAGATCGAACTTCAAGCGGAAGCGATTTTGTGTTCCCGTTTTTGCTTCCTCCAAGGTCGGTGTATCGCGTACCCACACCCACTGACTTCCCTTTATGGCCCTCCAGTTTCCATTCATCTGACAGACAGATGCTGGGTGCCAGCTTTCGGTTAACGTATCGTGGTATTCGGTTTCCACTCCGCTCGTGAACATGAGCGCCTTGGTCTTGGTGCCAAACAGATCGTCACCATCAAGATTAAAAACCTTGCTTTCCTGCCACATAAGTTCGCCCATTTTCCGCCAGTAGTCATACATGCCGCCCTTCTTGTTGACGACGAGCAAACTGGGCCTCGGTGTGCTACGTCCAAGATAGGGGCCGATATCTGCGACGATCACCCCGTTTTCCCTTCCTTCGTCCACGCAAATGAACGAGTGCGACGGAATGGCATCGTAAGTGTGCACCAACAGCTTACCGCGTCCGGAAAACCCCGGCTCGCTGTCAATCTCGTGCGCCACCTTCTGCAGAAGCAGAAGTGAGGTACGAATCTCGTTGAGAAACGTCGCTTTTCCCCCACCCTGCCGGGTGATGAGCTCGACCACCTGAGAGTTTGGGTTCAAGAGTAAAAGGCGCACGTCAATCCCGCCCAGGACTTTCTGTTTTAGCTGCTCGCGGCTGGATGTGGTGATGGAAAGAAGTGACGATCCTCCGATGAAGATTTCCTTCTGTACTTTTTTGAAGATGCTCTCGAAGGATACCGAACGACTCAACTCCGACCGGTTTTTATAGATACCCTCGATGCCAAGGCGAACTCCGTCTGGGTTCACAATTTCCTGTAGCGCGTTTTTATATTCGCGGAAGGTCAGTTCGCGGAGAAACAGTTCGTAACCGAGCGATACGATGCCGATCAGAGACATCAGTAGAGCGAACTCCTTGACCGGGTAGAGCCAGGGATTGTCCGGGGCGATGAATTTCCCAGCACTAATGTATCCCGCACCACCTAGGACGAAGATAATCATCGCTAGGAACAAAATGCGATCGCGCACCCAAACCTTTAAAGGGAGGCCGCTTTTAGAAGATTTAGCCATGCGTTGATACAAGGTTATCGAGTCAAAATGAAACCGCCCCAGAGGAAGAGACGGCATAAAAAAGCCTAACCCCCTGATATTACAGGAAAAAAAATCGATTCACAAATGGGATTTATAAGGGAAATGTCCAGCGCGCCGTTCGGTAGAGTTTGCCTTGTTCCAAGTTTATAGTTTTTTTCCGTGTCCATCCGCAAAAATCCGATGCTAAAGATTTTTGCTTTTCCCCGTGCACTCTTACAGCAAGCAAGTCAACTCAACCCAGACTTTCGACGGGTAAACCAGTCAATAAAGAGGAGCCCTAGAATCAACCCGTAAGTCAACCAGTTGTCCCAGAGCGAAATGCTCTTGCGATGGGTTTTGACCTCAACCTCTCGGCGGTCGAAGTTGAGGTCGAAAGGGCCGGTCTCTGGTGACAGCACTTCATACTTTCCTCCGGTGACTTCCGCTATGCGTTGGAGCAAAGTTTCATTGACCCTGGGTTTCTCAAACTCGGCGGTTTCGCTGAATAGGGCGAACCCGAGTTCCGCCTCTCTCTTCCTACCAGCTACTTCCATTTCAGCCCGCACAGTGTAAAACCCTTCCTGTTCTGGCGTCCACTTATAACGGGCTTCCCCGTTTTCATCTGTTTTGAGCGATATTGTCGCGAGCGGGTCCGATTGGTTCTTTATGTCCAAGAGCACCTCGGACCCGACAGCCGGATTGTAATCATCCTGGAACGCCCGGACGCGAACTAGCACCTCCTCACCCTCCTCGTAGCGCTCCTTATCGGTCTCGAGTTGAAGGAGGCGAGTTTCCGGATCGTCCGTGAGCCAGGCAACAAGATTATTCCAAAATTTATAGTAGTGACGTCCACTCCCACCCTCTCCTATGCGGCGGAAGTTCCAGTTCCACGACGAATCGGTCGCCATAACAAGGGTTCG